>CACYDC010000321.1 GCA_902773025.1 uncultured Ruminococcus sp. | reverse complement strand
TAAAGAGAACTAGGAGCTACCGCAACTAGACCCGTAACCAATCGAGGAGCTGACCGCCGGAGTTATCTATTTAAGCCAACAGGCTAAGTAGGTGACTCCGGCCTTTTTTAATTCTAGGCACAAGATTACAGCATATTCCTCCTCAGCACTTAATCTGCTCATAAATACGTCTAATCAACAAATATTTATGATTTGTTCCGGAATATGATCACGTAAATGGGGGAGTAAATGTAGAAGGAAGATACGGATAAATGAGTGCCGACTTGTGTCGGCTATGGAGAAAACAGCAGCATAAGGTAATTGATCAAAATTCTTGAGGGCTGAGTCAGATCGTCGAATGACGTAGGTCTGCCTGAGCGCTTAAGACGCTCATACATACGTCTAACTCACAGCGAAGACACCGGTGATTGCTCACCGCTGTGGGAAGGATGACAACTGAATAGAGAAGCCAAACCAGTGAGCAGGGGAGGCACGAAACTGAAACGGAGAGACCATATTGGTTTTCTCAGGTTCGGGTAGATTCGTGCACCCTTTTTTCTGATAGCCGTGGTGGCTCTCCGTTTCGCGATTAGTCAAAACGCGAAAGGAGGGCCCCAAAATGGCTCGGACAAACAAAGTCAATATTTCTAATAGTGATGATTTCAAGCACAGAACCTCGATCGGTGAAAACGGTGAGCTCCTGTACGATGCGCCTATCGTAATCCAGAACCAGGACGATATGAAGAATTACGGCATCACCGACAAGGATTGTAGGTATCTGCATTTCGGTACCAGTCAGAAGCTGCGCGTGTACTTTTTCAAAACAACGAGCAGAGCTTTTGCAGATTATCAGTGGGAATACATCAATAATCTCCACTCCAGCAGTTACTTCGCCACTCGCTGCATGGTACCTGGAAGGCGCAAAGCGTATGTGAAGTGCAGGGATACGAACAAGTGCTCAGCGTGCCCCTACGGTAGAACACCTGAAACAAAAGAGGCTGCAGTCGTTTCATGGGATGGTCTGATTGACGCAGGCTTCGAGCCTATCTCAACTGATTCCGTGGAGGA
Source organism: uncultured Ruminococcus sp. (assembly GCA_902773025.1). Taxonomy (GTDB): domain Bacteria; phylum Bacillota; class Clostridia; order Oscillospirales; family Acutalibacteraceae; genus UBA1213. The sequence continues at coordinate 1,990 of CACYDC010000321.1, read as the reverse complement.
ACAGGTTATCGCGAAGGCCACTTATGAGGAGTTGCGCAAATATATGGACGCAGAGGATCCGAGAATTGCTCAGGCTTTTGAAGCAAAGGAGATTTTCGGTGCATCCGTTAAGCAAATTGCTAAGGAACTCCAGGTATCGGAACCGAGAGTTTATCAGTTGATTGCTCGTGCAAAAGCAATAGGTAGGGAATATGGGATGTAATCAACTGAGTAAATTGTGAGTGATTGTACATGGCAAGACTTCTTGTTCAGATTATGTGATTATTATTGAAATAATAAAGAAGTTATTATTATAATATAGAAAGCATAGATGAGGAGAACGGCTATGGATAAGAAATATCAGGTGTTTATCAGTTCAACGTATGATGATTTGGTTGAGGAAAGGCAAAAAGTCTGTGATGCTGTTTTAACTTTATATCAGATTCCTATTGGTATGGAAATGTTTAGTGCCGCAGATGAGGAACAATGGGAAATAATCAAGTCCCATATTGATGATACTGATTTTTATGTTTTAATCATTGGTAATAGATATGGCTGTGTTATAGAGGATGGCCCGGATGCAGGAATCAGTTATACTGAAAAGGAGTATAACTATGCGGTTAGTAAAGGCGTCCCTGTTCTTGCATACCTGATAGATGAAAACGTTCCTGTAAAACCAAGTTTTGTAGAGAAAGAAAATGTAGACAAGTTAATAGCATTTAAGGAAAAAGTTCGTCAAGGTCGAGAGGTAGTATGGTGGAAATCTCCAGATGAATTGGCAACCAAAGTGAGTCAATCCTTATGCAAGCAAATATTAAAAGATAAAAGACCTGGGTGGGTAAGAGCAAAAGCTGCAACAGATATAGAATATGTCGTTTCCAATACTATTTTCACTAATGCATTAACCGATGGAACCTTCTACCATCCATACAATAGTAAACAAGAAGATAAAAATGATGGAAATTCCGACATTAATCCTTTTAGTAAGTCATCTCGGATAAGTGAAGATGACGATACAGAGGAGAAAGTAATGGAATTCTACAGAATATATGTAGAAGATATCAAACCAAATATTCTACAATTGGAGGTAAATACTTCACAGGTCCCTACAGATGTCCTTCTACAAACACAAGATGCATTTGATTGTGTGGCAAATTATAAAGTAACTGGAAATAAAGAGCTGGTTGATAGTGCACTAAGTAAGATTATTAGAGCAAAAATAGTTTCCATGAAATATTGTTGTTTTACTGAAGAGGACTATTATCAGACATTTTTGAATAATCATAAGAGTAGTGTAATGATGCGGAAGTATGTTCCTGCTGAACTTTCAAAGAAAGAAATCGAAGCAAAACACACCTTATTTTTAGCCCGTTCTTATGAAGGTGCCAACGATCAGAAAGCTTTTCAGATGTATCAGGAAGCATTTATACAATACAAAATACTTCGTTCGATGATAGATGAATATGTGAATTCTTTGTAAGGCAAGCTTTTTCAAGGCAGCACTTAACGGTAATGGCGGTAGTGCTGCCTGTTTTTAATCCTTTTTGTAAAAATCACACTCATATCCATCTGCTCGGAGAAGAAGCCCAGGAAGCCAAGTAGGTGTCCTTCCCATTTGCTCGCAGATTTCTTGTACGGACACGTCCTTCTTTGCTTCAATGATCACCTCGTCGTGGACATGGGCTACAATCCGGCAGCGGGACAGCGTCTGCATAGAGTAGCATAGGATGTCACGTGCGACTGCCTGGACGCAGTTGCTCACGATGCAGAGTCGTTCTCCGTTCCATACCGCGAACTGGTGCCGCGGACCACAGTTTCGGATGTCGTAAACATATTCCGTGGATCCGTTTTCATAAACAGTGATTCTACTGGCCAGCCGTGATCCAGTCTGTACAGAAGTATTGTCTTGCCAATTCCTGTCAAGGCTACTGCTGCATACAGCGGAAGAGACCAATAAGGTGTCTTGATCATTCGGGTGTTCCGCTTGTTTCTGCAGTTTTGTTTTCTGCTT
>CACYDC010000320.1 GCA_902773025.1 uncultured Ruminococcus sp. | reverse complement strand
TTCCGCGTCGCACCCCGTGTGGGTGCGTGGATTGAAATAAGAGTTTAAGCCTTCACACCACGTCAAGGACAGTGTCGCACCCCGTGTGGGTGCGTGGATTGAAATAAGTCAATGTACGACAATTACCTGTCAAGTTTACAGTCGCACCCCGTGTGGGTGCGTGGATTGAAATTTTATTGCCGTAATGAAAATGCGTGCCACAGTAGTCGCACCCCGTGTGGGTGCGTGGATTGAAATATTGACAACTCGGACAAAGCGTTACAAAAATTAGGTCGCACCCCGTGTGGGTGCGTGGATTGAAATCCTAGTGAACGGAGAAATAAAATGAAAAGCAATGAAAGAAAAGCAAATGCGGATCGAATATTATATGAATTTGGTCTGTATAATAAACTTAAAGAAGTTGGACAGGTGCATTTGATAGGCAGCTATCGTATGGATATGATGACGTGGAATGATTCAGGGATGCAGAGTCTTACTGCGACAATGTTGCTCATAATACAAGCCGGATTCAGAAAGATGCTGTTATTCAGATAAAAAACGATCTGATCTCTATGGGATTGTATTCTGACACAAAGTATAGAAGTATCGATGTGTACAAAGCAGTTATGGAGAAAAATGTAAAAAGTACAGGGAAATTTCTGGCTTTATATAATTAAAATTTATTTTAACCTTGAAATACTTAAAAACATTGCTTTTGCTTCTCTCGCTTCGTGCGGGGCTTTTCTTTTGCAAAAAGGGTAGCCGTAAGTATATTTGGTATGGTACAATATATATACAGATTATACTAACCCGAATAAGCAAGCAAAGTGAGGGATCATCAAAATGGACGAATATACTTTTTCAGTAGTCATTCCTGCTCATAATGAAGAAAAATATATAAGCAGATGTATAGCCGGAATAAAACGCGCAGAGCATTATGCTTATTCTGCAAAGGTTGAAATAATTGTCGTTGCAAACAGATGTACTGACAGAACATCGGAAATATCTGAAAAGTATGGAGCAAAGGTAATCGTGAATGATAAAAAATGTATCAGCGCAATAAGAAATGCCGGAATAAATGCAGCGTCAGGAAAAATCATCGTTACGATAGATGCAGACAGTATTATGTCAAAGAATTCCCTGTGTGAGATAAAAGAGCGTCTTGAAAGCGGAAAATACATCGGTGGCGGTTCTCCGATGCGATTCGACAGGATGTCGGTAGGAATACTGTGTTCTGCGGCTGCTGTTGCTGTGAATCTTATCCCGATAATGATGAAGAACAAAGCAGCGCTTTCCGGAGGTATGTTCTGGTTTTACAAGCAGACATTTATTGATATCGGCGGCTTTGATGAAACACTTATCAGCCTTGAGGATATGGATTTTGCGTCCAGGCTGAACTCTTATGGGAAAAGCTGTAATAAGAAATTCGGTAGTCTGAAACATTCATATATTATTACATCAAGCCGAAAATTTGATGAATTCGGAGATTTCTATCTTATAAAGAATATGAAAATGACAAAACGATTATTTACCGGTAAGGACAGAGAGGCAGCAGACAAGTTTTATTATAATGTCAGATAAGGGAATAAAAAATGAGTGAACAGAAATACGCAAGCTGGAATCCTTGGCACGGTTGCACAAAATACTCAGAAGGATGCCGTTACTGCTATGTTTATCGGCAGGATGAAGCCTATGGAAGTACGGTTTCGTCAGAACAATGTCGCAAAACACAAAATTTTAATCTTCCGGTAAAAAAGAAACGCGACGGAACAATGAAGATCGCACCCGGCTCAATCGTTATGACTTGTTTTACCTCAGATTTTTTGCTGAAGGATGCAGATCAGTGGCGTAGCGAATGCTGGGAAATGATAAAAGACCGAAACGATTGTATGTTATATTTTTTCACAAAGCGTATCGAACGCTTTCTGGAATGTGTACCTTCTGACTGGGGTGACGGCTATGATAATGTTATCGTTGGCTGTACCTGTGAAAATCAGGATCGGGCAGATTTTCGTCTGCCGATCTTCCTGGAGCTTCCCATTAAGTACAAAACGATAATCCTCGGTCCTATGCTCGGACCGGTCGATCTTGAAAAGTATCTTGACGGCAGTATCTGTGAGGTGGCTTGTTCAGGTGAATCCGGCATAAACGTCCGGCCGCTTGATTATCAATGGGTGCTTGATGTCCGCCGACAATGTATGAACAAGGGAGTCCCTTTTCAGTTTCATCAAACGGGAGCATATTTTATTAAAGACGGCAGAATTTACCGTATTCCCCGCCGTTTCCAGATATCGCAAGCCAGAAAAGCGGGTATAGACTATAAAATTGTGGATGGATCCATACCGGATTTTCAGCCTCAGAAAGATTTATAATAAATCTGCTGAGTCAATATGCAGTTTTTTAAAATGAGAAAAAGGGTAGCCGTGCAGTTTCAATTTGAAGTCCGCATGGCTATTACATTGTGTGTCGGGCATGACACTAATTTAGCGGGTGAAAGTCCCGAATCCGCTCGACAGCGGGAAGTATATAGCCGAACAGAAGCTTGCCGCCGGAGATACAAGAGATTATGCGCTGAAAAATGCAAAAGCTGTAATAAGGGAATTGAACAGGCAGTTATCCATTGTAAGTCAGGACAATTCGAACGAGCAGACACGTATCCGCAGGCAATATCAGGACGAAATAAATCGTCTGACGGAACAGCTCAAAAAGCATGAGGAAAACATAAAAACTGTTGAGGTTCCTGGTGTAAAAGTGATTTTCAGAGAAGAGGACACCGCCGTTGTCGCACAGGCCGCAGGAAACGAGCAGCTTCGTATAGACTGTCAGATCTGGATAAACGATCTGTCAAAGATCTACAAAGAGCAGACAGAGGTGTCCGGACTGAAACCGAGACGGGAGAGGATGACGGTTGAGGGGTTCAAAAGAGTAAAGTTCTATTCTGACGCTGATACCATGGATCACCTTCTGGATAGCCGCAGCAATAGACAGCTATGCAGGCGGCTTTGTTTCCATCGGTGTATGTGCGTTAATGGGACTCATTTTCTTCCGATTCCGCAAAACTATTTATGATGTACTTTCATATACGGCAGTTATTGTTTTTTCGATCACGGCTCTTCTTCTGCCCGAAATGATCAGGCTGATACTGCCGGGTTCATATCTTGCCTTTGGTCTTATGTGGAGTTTATCCTGTTTAACGAAAATTCCGCTTACAGCATGGTACTCTATGAATAACTACAATAGTGAGAGCGCTTTGGAGAATCCTCTGTTTGTACACACAAATCGTATTCTGACACTTGCATGGGGTATTTTGTATGTGGTAACAAGTGCATGGACATTTTTTCTAATGGGTACACCGATTTCTCCTTATCTTGCCATTATCAATAATGTTATGCCAATACTTATGGGAATTTTTACAAAGTGGTTTCAGAATTGGTATCCGGCACATTATGCTTCAAAATAAAACAGATACCGATAAATCAAAATATATGCCGTGCAGATATTTGTGAAACTGCACGGCTACCTTTTTTCGCATTTGCAAAGAGAAATAACTCTGCAGATGCGGCAATTCTTACTTCAAAAATGAAATTACAGTATCAAGCCATTTATCCGGTTTATAAACGGCAAGCTCTGCATGTTTATAGCCGTCAAAGCATTTTATCTCCATATCCGGATAATGTGTTTTCATTTTTTGAGCCGATTTCTTGGAATAAACTTCATTCCCTTTTGTTCCGTGTATATAGAGTATTTTTGTGCAGACTTGACC
>CACYDC010000319.1 GCA_902773025.1 uncultured Ruminococcus sp. | reverse complement strand
TTTGTATGGTCGGAGTCATGGGCTAATTACGCAAATATGACAAAGACTCAGGAAGGCAAGGATTACTATAATGCTTGGAACGGCGGACATATTCATAATACCACCGTTACCAAGGAAGCAAAGGCTGCAACCTGCACAGAGGACGGCTGGACAGAGGAAACCTTCTGCGAAGAGTGCAACTCGGTAGTTAAGTGGAGCGAGACAGTTCCCACGACAGGTCATGATTTTGAGCTTGACCTTGAGCAGGGCAAAATTGTTTGCAAAATATGCGGTGAAGTGAATACCGCTTACACAGGTCTTATTGAGAAGGACGGCACTTACTATTATGCACAGCTTGGTGTGCTTTCCTCAGGTTGGAAGTTAATTGATGATAATTGGTACTACTTTGACACCAATACCGGTCACAATGTTCCAACATTAAATAACGGAAAAGTAACCTTTGAATTTGAGAATAACGGTAAGCTTGTTGAGGGTAAATGGCTTATTACTGACGCAGGCAGAAGGTACTACTATGGACCCTCATATTATAAGCATGGTTGGGTAAATATTGACGGAGCTGATTATTACTTCGGTGACGCTAACAAAAATCCCGGCTATTGCTACACAGGCAAGCGTTATGTAATCAACTCAAATACTTATACACCCCAGTGGTACGACTTTGGTGAAGAAGGCAAGGCTGAAAAAATTACCGACACAGGATTACTGACGACCGGCGCAGGTACTTATTATCTTGTTGAAGGCGTTTCTAAAACAGGTTTACAGCTTGTTGATGGTAAGTACTATTACTTTACAGGTACATATGAGGCAAAGAAGGGTCTTGTAAATGTTTCGGAAAGCAAAACAAACGGTTTACTGCCTTCAGGCTATTATCTGTTTGGCGATGATTACGTAATGGTTGACGGCGAGTTCGCGACATGGAGCGGTGCAGAGCGTTACATAAAGCAGGGACAGCCTTATTTTGCAGGCGTAATTAAGAATGATAATGGCGAAATAATGTATATCGGCAGTGACGCTACATTAAAGACAGGTATTTGCACAATCTCAAACGGAAAGGGCAACGGCATTCTTGATGACGGTACATATCTGTTTGATGAAAACGGCGTGCTGACAGATAACACTTTTGGCTACTGGCAGGGAAGATATGTTTACTTCAAAGACGGTCAGCCTAACGCTGCCGGCCCGGTTATTGTTGATGGTAAGAAATACTACATCCGCAGCGGTTGTCAGCCGGCTACAGGCTTGTATCACGTTTCTGCTGCAAATGCAAACGAAATTCTCCCGGAGGGTACTTATCTGTTTGATGAGACCGGTGTTCTTGTAGACGGAGAGTTCGGTGATTGGAATGGCAAGACTTTGTATATTAAGGAAGGTCAGCCCTATTTTGCCGGTGTAATTGAGCATCACGGTCACTTGATTTACGTTGACAGCAGTTGCCAGCAAAAAACCGGAGTAGCTCATATTACCACTAAGACCGGAAACGGTATTTTGGCAGAAGGCTATTACCTGTTCAATGATGATGGTCTTGCTGATAATGAGTTTGGTACATGGACAAACGGAAAGACGTACTACTTCGCAAACGGTCAGAGAACTGCCGCAGGCGTAGTAGAAATAGACGGTAATGTTTACTTTATTAACGGCAACTGTCAGGCGGCGACCGGCTATGTACACGTAACTGCCGCTAAGGGTAACGGAATCCTTCCGGAAGGAGACTATACCTTTGGTGATGACGGTGTATTAGTTGAATAAATAATTATTATGTTCGCAGAGGCGGCTTGCTGCCTCTGCGAACTTCAAACGAGGACATGAGATGCTTTTATATTTATCCTTATTTTTTTTCGGAATAAATTTTATGCTTTTGGGTAATTACTTTTTGTTATTCCCGTTTGGCGCTGTACTTATAAATAAAAAAAGCATAAGGATAAATACAACTGTAATTATATTATTTGCTTTTGTTACGGCTTATATTATCCCTGAGCTTGTTTTTTCGGTTACACCGGAATACAGACTTTTGTTTATTGTTATTGCGTTTTTGATTGGGTATAATTATTATCTTCAGGTTACGGAAAATGATATTATTTCTTCATATTTAGTTGTTGCCATAGGAATGTCAGTACACATTGCTGTTAATTTTATTCTTTCTTTTATAAAAGCCGGCGGCATTAAGTTTAGTCCAACTTATATTGACTTTTGGTCAGGAGAACTAACAACAACAACAGGTATGATGTCAAACTTTGTATTGTTTTTGCCGCTTTTTGTTTTTGCTTTATCCAAAAAAGGAAAATACTATTTATATTTGCCGTTTGTGCTTATAGGATTGATGTTCGGAATAATGACAGGAAACCGAACTACTTTAATTCTTTTTGCTATTTCAACGATAATGGGAATAGTTGTTTTACTTGTTTATAGACAGATACGCCTTGGATTCGTTGCAATATTTGTGGTTGTTTCTTTAATTGTATTTGTTTTATTGGCTTATAATTTTAACTGGTTTGGATTGCAAAAAATGTTTGATACCAGTTATATGTCGTATAGACTTAATCTTTTTTCAGAAAAGAATGAGTCGGTTTTGGAAACCCAACGTTGGGATACAAAGTGGGAGTATATAAAAAGAATGCTGGATTATCCGTGGGGCGGCGGCAAACTCAGAGATAGCGTGGGTTCATATGCTCACGATATTTGGCTGGATACATGGAGCAGCGGCGGCGTTGCCGCGTTTTTGTTACTAACATTTTATATTGCTTCGTTTATTTACAGAATGATTAAATTTGTACGGATTACAAGAGATGTTTCCGCAAAGATACTGTTTTCATCTTATCTTGTAATTACCCTTACTCAGTTTTTGGTTGAGCCTATTATTCAAGGCGCTCCTTGGTTGTTTATTTCAGCCTGCTTGTTTGACGGCTTTGTTTCACGTTATATAGTTAATGAAAAGAATAAAAGGTTAACCTTATGCAGTTAGTTTTTGTATCAAACTATTTTAATCACCATCAAAAACCGCTTTCGGATGCCTTGTACAGTCTTACCGATGGTAAATATAATTTTATTTCAACAACACCTATGCGTGACGAAAGAAAAAAACTGGGATATAGTATTCCGAACGCGAATTATAATTTTATTTCTTATTTAAGCGATGAAACAAGAAAACAGGCTATTGAAATGATTAACAGCGCTGATGTTGTAATTTTTGGTTCTGCTGATTATTCCTACATAAAGCAAAGAATAAAAAGCGGTAAGCTGACTTTCAAATACGGAGAAAGAGCACTTAGAAACGGTATTGAACCTGCTAAATATATTCCTCGTCTAATTAAGTGGAACAGTCAATATCCACATTCAGCGCCGGTATATCTGTTGGCATCCAGTGCATATGCAGCGTGGGATTACTCGCGCTTGGGTATGTTTAAGAATAAAGTATACAAGTGGGCATATTTTACCGAGATAAAAAAATACGACAATCTTGATAAAATGTTTATAAATAAGCGAAAGAATAGTATTTTATGGGTAGCAAGACTTATTGAATTAAAACATCCTGAACATATTATTGAGACTGTTAGAAGGCTAAAAGCCGAAAACTATGATATAAGTCTAAAAATCATAGGAAACGGAATAATGGAAGGTCGGCTCAGGCGTTTGGTAAACAATTTGAATCTCAGTTCATCTATTGAGTTTTGCGGCGCAATGTCTCCGGAAGATGTTAGAATTAATATGGAACAGTCAGAGATATTTGCCTTTACAAGCAATAAACTTGAGGGGTGGGGAGCTGTTGTAAACGAGGCTATGAACAGTGGATGCGCTGTTGTCGGAAGTCATGAGGTCGGCTCTGTGCCGTTCCTAATAAAGGATGGACTAAACGGTTTGATTTACCAATCGGGAAATGTTGATATGCTGTTTGAAAAGATTCGCTATTTGCTGGATAACCCGTCTATGCGTGAAAGTATGGGCAGACAGGCATATGCTTCAATGACAAATCTGTGGAATGCCGATATAGCCGCAAAAAGATTTGTATCAATTTGTAAGAAAATTTCGGAAGGCAGTAAATTCCCGGAGATGTATGAAGACGGACCTTGCAGTAAAGCAGAAATAATCACCGAACAATGGTATAAGCAAGGCTAAGGAGAGGTATAATGCAATCTTTTACAATAGGAGATTATGACATAAAGGAAATACAAGCAAAAATGCTCGGGATTATGGTTGAAATTGACCGTGTGTGTAAAAAATTTAATCTAAGGTATCTTCTTGACGGCGGGACAATGCTTGGTGCAGTTAGACATAAAGGATTTATTCCATGGGATGATGACGCAGATATTATGATGCCGCGTGACGATTATAATAAGTTTTTAAGTGTAGCTTCTATTGAATTGAAAAGGCCGTATTCTTTTCAGTGTATAGAAAACACAGGCGAGTATCCGTATAATTTCGGAAAAGTGTTTGATGTTTCTACAAAATATACTGAACGGTTTACATCTAAATTAAATATTTCTCATGGCATATATGTAGATGTTTTTCCGATGGATTATGTTGATATGAAAGATTACCTGAAACACGCAAAAGCTATTGCCCATTATACCATGCTCAGGTATTATAAGCTCGGTTTAGCGCAAGGGAAGAAGGGCATAGTGGCAAAGCTGTTGCCTCTTAGTGTTATTAATTCAAGAGCTAAGGCTCATATGAATTACAAAAAAGAAAAAACAGAACTCGTTTGCAAGCTTTGTCATCACGGTAAGAACAAACCGCCCATTTCAATAGATTTGTTCAATAATTATATAGAGGTACCTTATGAAAACACATATCTGCGCATCCCGGCAGAGTACGATTCTTTTTTGAAAGGAAGGTACGGTAATTATATGCAGTTACCGCCGCAGGAGGAGCAGATTCCGTGCCATCATGTTGAGGAGGTTGTGTTATGAACAACAAACCTGTTGTTGGATATACAACGGGGGTATATGATCTGTTTCATATCGGACATCTTAATATATTAAAAAGAGCAAGGCAAATGTGTGATTATCTTATTGTCGGTGTAAGCACGGATGAACTTGTAATGCGTGAAAAACATAAAAAACCGGTTATCCCGTATTCGGACAGAGTTGCTATTGTAGAATCAATAAGATATGTTGATAAGGTCGTTCCCCAGATTGACAAAAATAAGCTGGAAGCATACAGAAAATATCGGTTTAATAAGATGTTTGTAGGAAGCGACTGGAAGGGTACGGAGGCTTGGAATACTTTTGAAGAACAATTTAAACCCCTGGGAGTTGAAATTATATACCTTCCACACACGGACGGTATATCAACTTCTATACTTACCAAAAATCTGATGTATAACAACGGTGAAGACAATGGATAATAAACCTACCCGCACTCAAAATGTAGCAAAAAACATTGTGATCTCACTTTTGTGTCAGTTTTTTAATATGTTGATTCAGTTTGTTGGGCGCAGTGTTTTTGTCTATGTTCTCGGCAAAGAGTATTTAGGTGTAAACGGGCTGTTTACTAATATCCTTACAATGCTCTCCTTTGCGGAATTGGGCATTGGAAGCGCAATGATTTTCAGTATGTATAAGCCTCTGTCAACAGGTGACAGAGAAAAGATAAAATCTATAATGCTCCTCTATAAAAAAGCATACCGAATAATAGGCTTTTCGGTTGCCGGTTTAGGCTTATGCGTGATTCCGTTTTTGGGAAGAATTGTTGGTAAAACTCCGGATATTCCCGAAAACATTACCGTTTTATATTTGTTGTTTTTATTTAATTCGGTTATCTCTTACTTTTTTGTATACAAAAAATCAATAATCACAGCGGATCAAAAGCTATATGTAGTTAATATCTATCAGGAAATTACAAGTTTTATTCAGGTTTGCGTTCAAAGCGCAGTGCTTTTGCTGACACACAACTACATTTTGTTTTTAGTGATTCAAATATTATGTACTCTGCTTAACAACATATGGACATCGTATAAAGCTGATAAAATGTATCCATACCTTAAAGAAAAAGCAGAGCCTCTGAAAAAAGAAGAATCCAAAGTGATTTTTAGAAATGTTAAGGATTTGGCGCTTTATAAATTTGGTTCGGCAATTCTAAATGGAACAGATAACCTTATTATATCAACAATGTTTTCTGTAGTTTTTGTCGGTTTGGTGTCAAATTACGTTATGATTACCAACCTTTTTACTACCATATTAGGCAGAATCACAAGCTCGTTTACGGCAAGTGTGGGTAATCTAAATGCCGAAAGCAACCCTGAAAAGCAGTATGAAGTTTTTGTAAAAATTCTGTTTTTGTCTGTTTGGATGTTTGGGTTTGCCTCTTTCGGAATGATGTTGTTTTTTAATGATGTTATAGAGCTTTGGCTTGGCTCCGATTATCTACTCGCTCCCCTTGTGGTTTTTGCTCTTGTTTTGAGTTTTTATGTCAGTTCTGTTCAATTTGCGACATACACTTTCAGAACAACGCTCGGACTTTTCCGCCAGGGAAGGCTTGCGCCTGTTTTAGCGGCAGTTGTCAATATAGTTTTCTCTATTCTGCTTGGTAAGATGATAGGAATCAGCGGAGTGTTTTTTGCCACAGCTATATCAAGATTTTTTGTTATCAGTCTGATTGACGCTCTGCTAATTTATAAACACGGGTTTAAAAAGAATCCTCTTGGTTATTTCGGAATGTATTTTGGGTATCTCTTAATTATAGTTGCAATCTATTTTTTGACTGTTTTTATTATCGGTTTTATAACAATTCCGGGGCTGTTTGGATTGATAATAAAAGTATTAACTGCATGCTTACTATATAATGGTATCTTTTACATTGTTTTCGGAAGAACACAAATGTTTAAGGATATACTTAACAGCTTTTTGTCACTTATACAAAATAAACGAAGAAAAAATAAGAACTCTAATGGGGTATGATTGTGAAAAAATATGTGTTTTTGTTAATAGCTTTGATTCTAATATGTCTAATACTTCCTTCCTGCAATACCAATGATAATAAAACGGATGTTTTTACCATTGAGACAAGCATCTGCAATCTTAAATATCCGTCAAAATGGGAGGATGCTATCTCGATTGATAAGCTTGAAAACAGCACTGAAACTGTCAAGTTTTCTCTGAATGGTACAAGTGTTTTTGATATTTCATTTAATGAAGGCGACACGTTGCTCGGAAAGCTGAAAAAAGATGAGAAAACGATAGATGTATATGTTGTTTTATATGAGATAGACAAGCAGAATAAGGATTATGAAACTTGTCTTGCAATGCAGGATGACGTCAATGTTATAACCGATAACCTAAGTAAGGATTATGATTTTTCAATCGGAAAGTCTTTGCCTGAAGATGACGGAAAAACCTTTGAAATTGCAACTTCGGTTGTCACTTTTTCCTATCCGGAAAAATGGAAGAATAAAGTTGATGTAAACCTTAATGAAGAAACGGTAGAATTCACAAGTGACGGAAACAAGCTTTTTAATATTTATTTTGGCGGAAGTAAGGGGAATCTTTTAGGTACTTACGACGGAAAAGAAATCAGACTCGAAACTTTTGCTATTGATTCTAATCTTCCTGAAGATAAAAAAGCAGAGTATTCCTCTATGCAAGAGGATGTTAATGTAATGCTTGAAAAACTGTATAAAGACGAGAAATTTGTGTTGGCAGTTCCTGTAAAATAAAACAAAGAGTGTAACCGGAATGAAGATAAAAAGCTTATTGTCTCTTACTGTTATGATTGTAGCTGCTGCCTTTGCAGCCTTAAACATGGTACCGGCAGATGCCAAAAACCGGGTTTTTATCGGTGATGTAGACGAAAACAGTATTATCAATATCGAGGATGCTACATTGATTCAAAAATACTGTTCTGAAATGGTTGATCTTTCACCGGACCAGCTTGCAGCAGCTAATGTGATTGGCGATTCGCAGGTGTTTGTAAGTTGCGCGACGGCAGTTCAGCAGTATTTAGCGGATAATTATTTGTTTCCGAATATCGGAAAGTATAAATCAAAATATAATCTTCCTGATTACTGGGAGGATTATCTTGAGCAGAAAATATCTCAGATTAATGAGCTTAAGCAGTCGCTGGGTAACGATGCATTTTCTTTTGTTTCTATTACTGATATTCATGAAAGTCAGAATCTTGGAAAAAACTCCGGAAAAATCGCAAAAGAGATTATGGATAACTGTGATATAAAATACACGTTGATATTGGGCGATGTAGTCACTCGCGGTTGCTTGAACAGCTCAGAGGAGATGGAAGAAAGTTTTGTCAAGGCTGAGGATATTCTTGCGCCTATTAGAGATAAAGCACTGCAAATTAAAGGAAATCATGATGGAGCGTGGGGCTATGATCCGCCCAATACTTATCAATATCAATTTTCAAATGAATTAATCTATAAATATATCTACAGTAATGTTAAAAAAATCAACGGAACACATTTTTCACCGGAAAATGAAGCGTACTATATAGATGATACAGAAAACAAAGTGCGTTATATTATGCTTAATTCACACCACAATGATGAATTAAAATCATCTGATGGCAGCGCTGTTCATAATCCGTTCAGAGTTTTTAGGTTTGGTCAAAAGCAAATTGATTGGCTTGCGTTAACCGCGCTTGACGTACCTGAAGGATACTCAATAATTGTAGCAAGCCATGTGCCGATATATGTTGCTTACTTGAATAGTTGGGGAGGAGAAAACGGAGAGAACGTTTTGGTTCGAAAACTCTTGAACGCATATAATAAAAAAACACATTTTAATTATTCTTTTGACGGAGAATTTGAAAATGATAACGTAAATATAGATGCGGATTTTTCAAACGCCAAAGGAAAGGTTTTAGCAACGTTTTCAGGGCATATTCATTATGATAGCGCCATCAGCTGCAACGGTATAATGACAATAACTACCAGATGTGACGCTCGCGAGGAAAACCGGGACGGTAATCAATATACTACTAAAGATGATTATCTTTACAATGAAAGAGTAAAGGGTACTGTAACTGAGCAGTCGTTTGACGTAATAACAGTCAGTCCCTCGCAGAATAAGGTATATTGTACAAAAATCGGAGCGGGCGAAGACAGGGTTATTTCAATAAATTAAAACAGCATGAAGAATTGAAAAATTCTTCATGCTGTTTTTATGCAGTTAAACGCTTATTCGCTGCAGGGAATGTTTTTTAGGCAACTC
>CACYDC010000318.1 GCA_902773025.1 uncultured Ruminococcus sp. | reverse complement strand
GCAGCCCAGCAATCATAAAGTTTCTTTCAGGAGGTAACAAAGATGGATATTGTAGTTACGGATGAAGAATTTATTTCTGTTGCACAAAGTATAAAAGAATTTGGTGAAAAGATGGAAGATGCTATGGGCAAGTATATTACCTGCATGAATAAACTGGCAACAGAAGGTTTTTCAGCAGGCGAAGCTTCTAATAGTATCAGAGAGTTTATTTCAAGCATAAGCTCCCTGAAGGGGGATATAAGCGGCATTACTACATGTGTCTCTACAGAATGTAGCAAATATATTGAGAATTTGGATGTTGCTGATGATTTCCTGTACGAATGAGGTGTCTGTTATGAGTACAACAAATAAAATTACAGTTGATCGTAAAGCTGTGCAGGAATGCATTGATGATCTTAAGAAGCTTTACGAAGAGGTAAATGTGCTTGATATTACCAATCAAAACTTAACAGGAGCCGGTAAGAGCACAGATGAATTAAAAAATATTATCTCAATTCTAACTAAGAATTATAAAGTACGTGTAATGGAAATTATTGAGCAAAGTCAGAATTGGGCTGATAAAGCACTTCAATCTGCTGAAGCCGCAGATAATAGTTCTTCTGTTAATAGATAATATGGCAATATAACGGTGACAAAAATGGAGGGTTAAAAGGGTGAAAAGAGATTTTTCTGAAGAACAGAAACAAAAGCTTTTGCAGATGGTAGAAGAAGTTAAGCCGGATGGACCTATTGAGAGCGTAAAGGATTGGTTCTCGGATATAGGAATGAATATAACAAAGTTTTTTGGTGGATATAATATCAATGATTACTTGAATAAAATGGATGACTATCATCGTGCGATGATAGACAAGGACAATGTATCCGCTGAAAAAATTAATCAGATATTTAGTGATGTAGAATCCACAGACGACAAAAGTGCTGTTAATTTTCGCCAGTTAGCGGACTTGCTTGCTGATCATTCCAAACTGATCGAAAATCATTGCTCAACAATACAAATCTCAGAGGCACTTTTTTGTAAGCAGGGTACCATAAAAGATATTAATAATTCTGCATTATATTCTAACTATATGGTTAATACACTTAATGAGTTTTCTGAATATAAAGATGATTGTTTCAATGAAATAATGGACAACATTGAAAAGAAAAACGATTTGTATATGCAGGATCAGATATTTGACCTTCTGGATACTGAGGAATACAACAAGCAGACTTGGATTAAGGCTACTGAGCAAGAAAGGCAAGAGATTTTGATCTCGTTTTACAAAAAATTGAAAGAGATATATGGAGTAGATGTTGCTGAGAATGTGGTTTTTTCTACGACCCTTGGGAATAGTACACGCGGTCAATATAGCCATTCTTCCAAGACAGTGACAATAAACCAAAAATATTTGTCTAAGGCCGACAGCTATCAGATTATGTATACAATGATACATGAGATGCGTCACGCTTACCAGCATGCAGCTGTAGATAATCCTGATAAATATAAAGTTAGCGAGGAAACGATCCGGCAATGGGAGAATAATATTAAACCTGGAAATTATAAAAGTACCTCAAATGGGTATACATATTCGGAGTACGTATCTCAGCCAATTGAATACGATGCAAAGAACTTTGCCAAACAATCTTCAGATCTTGACAATGCAAACCCAGAATATAAAGGCAGTTGGGATTATGTCGCAATTCGGTAGATAAGGTGGCATTAAAAATGTGTAAAAGAGCTTATTTGATATTATTATTCATTGTCTTTGCTTTGGTATTATCAGCATGTGGTAATAAATCAGATAAATCTGATAGTACCAAATCAGAGAGCGTAAATGAGATGAGCAGTAATATAGAAAAGAATATAAATAATGAGGTGGAAGATATGGATAAGAGCGTAGAAATGATAATGAACGCAGGGAATCTTGATCTTGACAGTGCGCAAGGTACCGTCGAAACCCTTGCGGAATACGGGATTACAAAAATAGTGTCAGTAGAATTTGTATCAAAGCATTTAGGTGTTGTATTAAAAATCACCGACGGAAAAAATGATGTTTATTATTTGGGATATGGCGGAAACGGATATTTAGAGATTGTCAGAAAAGACTCTGTTGACGGTGAGATAATATACGCTCCTATAGATTAATGTATTATCCCTGAGTTCGTGATAAAGGAGAGGCAATTAAATGGATATTGTAGTTACTGATGAAGAAATTACCTCTGTCAGCCAGAGCATAAAAAAATTTGGTAATGAAGCTGATGATATCTTTGCGAGGTATCTTTCCTGCATGAAACGCCTTGCGGAAAAGGGATTTGTGCAAGGGGAAACTTCAGACACCATCAAATCCTTTGTTTCCAGTATCAGTGCCCTTAAGGGAGATATCGGAGTCATTACTGGCTGCGTTAAGCAGGAGGGAGAAAATTATATCAGCGATCTGGATCGTGCCGACGATTTCCTGTATTGATATTGGAGGAATAATCTGATGAAAAAAGCGATTCAAGTAAATTTG
>CACYDC010000317.1 GCA_902773025.1 uncultured Ruminococcus sp. | reverse complement strand
TTGAAATACGACAGTATTCCTGCGTCAATTTTGTCAATCTGACGAAAAATTATGCTCGAAATCTGACGCACAATCTCTGTGCGGTATCGCCTTAAGAGTGTTTTTTATTATCGTACAATGAGCATGATTCGAGGCTGAAATATCGTATAAATTTATTTGATTATAGAACAATCAACAATTCTTGTCAACACCCGGTGTCCGGGCAGTCGTGTTCCCGATTCCGTTCACTTCGCTCACTGCATGGTAAGCGTAATAAAGTTGCTCCCGCGGTTCTTAGTAAAAAGCGTAACACAAAATTTCGTGACAAAACACAAAAGTTTCGCCGGCCTTTTCATAGGCCGCGGACGACACGAAGTTAGTCCCTTTAGGGATTCCAAAGGCGGAGCCTTTGGTCGCACTCCGCAGAGTGCGAAATCTTTGAATGAAAAAGAAACACCGGTATGTATCATGTAGTTGTTTGCTGCGCTGCTGTAAAGAATCGTGTTATAAAAATCCTTGTTTACAGAATAGATTCATTCTGTGTTGTTAAGGAGATTACGGCATGTAAGGAAAATAATACCGGTAACAAGCATATTCCATATGAAAGAAGGTCCGCAAAGAAGCGTTGCCGCAATATTTCCCATGGATGACGCAAATACTGCAAGCGTGACAACACCGGCAATTATACCCGGCAGCAGCACAATGACAATAAGCACCATATAAAATGTTATGAATACACCGCCGGTGCTGTCTACACCAACGATTCTCTGAGCCAGAATATTTGCTGATATGTAAAGACTTCCGAAGCTTCCGTATGTCAGCGCAGCAGCAATTATGTCTATAATATTTCCGCCTATAAATGCTCCCAGAAGTCCGAAAGTGATAAATCCATCGGTAAACGGTTTTATGAGCCCGGTAGCCGATGCCATAATAAGCTTTTTGACAGCGCCGTCAGGTATGAGATAAATATACGGTTTTGTAAGCTCCTTTACCCAGTCGCCGGATGCGCTGAAGAAAAACTGTACATATATAAGTATTATAACTACTGCAAGGTAAATGATAGTTCTTTCAATATGGGGCATTGCCTGTTTCATTCCAAAACCTATAACAAATGAAATAAACAGAAGTACGAATGTGTTGATATTCAGGAACATGAATCTTGAACGTCTGCTTCCTTCAAGCAGCTGCTTGAAAAATACCGCAGAAGCGCCGCTGCCTTTTCTTATACCCTTTTTGCGAAGCTTGATTTCCTTATTTCCGAGCATGACCTTGTCTGAAAATTTGCCCTCGCGTACAGCCTCCTTGAATTCCTGATAGTTTTCTGCCTGCGAAAGGACATCCTCATAGAAGTCAAGCTTTGTTCTGAACAGCACAATAATGCTTATAACAGAAATAACGAGCATAAGAGCGCCGTATAAAGCTATGCCTGTGATATTGTTTTCGATTATCGCGAAAACCAATCCGTGCATCCAGCCGATAAATGGAATATAGTCAAACACAGGCAGCGAAATTGCGCGGAAAATATTTTCTGTATTGATTCCGTTTATAAAAACATATGCAATGGCAGTGATGAGCGGGAGAAAAATCAGCGCATATATAATCATACGCATCACCCTGACTCTGACAGGGTGACTGCTTGCAAGGCAGAATATCATCAGTGTGACGAGCTGCACCATTATGAGCATAATCGTAATACCGATAATAAGCATCAGCATCTGTGAAACACCGATATGGAACATATTGATAAACATTCCGCCGTATGTAGCAAATGTAACTACAAGAACGATCATAGAAGCAAGCTGTCTGCCGACTCCGTAGATAAGGACGGTTCTCTCAGATATAGGGGCGACGAATATATTTGTCACATCGCTCAGCGAGAAAAAGCTTGTTCCTGAGCTAAGTCCCTTACGCATTACAGGTATGCTTATGAAATACAGTATAGCAAGATAAGCGCCGCTCAAAAGACGTGTATCGCTTAATACGCCATTGCCGAAGTCCTCAGTGTTAGCAGTAAAACCGAGAACAGCTCCGTATACCATACTTGCAATTATAAACGCATATATAAGAAATTTAAGCGGATGACGAAGTGTATCAAGTACTTCGTTTTTAACAGTTTTTCTCAGAAGATAGCCTATTGAGTTCATATTCAATACCTCGAAGTTTATGTATCAGTGTTTGATTTTTCAGTGATACTGAAAAACAGCTCTTCCAGATTTTCACCGCTTTGGTCTACTTGTTTGCGTGTCCTTTCAGCTTCTATCCTGCCGTTCATCATAATAAAGACCCTGTCCCATACGCCCTCCACGCTGTCAAGCATATGAGTGGATATAATTATGGTCGTACCCTTTGATTTTGCCTGCGAAAGCATGAGCTTAAGCTCTTTTATAGCATGAGGATCGAGTCCCACGAGCGGTTCGTCGAAAAGCAGTATTTTGGGTTCAATCAGCATTGCGCAGCAAATACTGATTTTCTGCTGCATACCTTTAGATAATTCTTTGCCGAGTTTATCTTTTTTATCAGTTAGTTCAAATCTTTTCATAAGCTCCTCAGCGCGTTCCTCCCAGGAATCAAGGTGATAGGCCCGCGCGATAAATTCCATATGTTCCCATACGGTCAGAAGCTCAAACGGCGCAGGTATTTCCGGGACATATCCCAGAATCTGTTTTGCTTCAATACTTTTATTATTATATCCGCACAGTTCGATCTCACCTTCGAATCTGAGAAGTCCGGCTATGCACTTGATCGCTGTTGATTTTCCGGCGCCGTTAGGTCCTGCAAGCACAGCAGTTTCGCCGTCACTCACAGTAAAAGTAAGATTATCGTTGGCTACAAATCTATGATATTTTTTTGTCAGATGTGATACATTCAGCACACTTTATCTCTCCCTTGCCATTTCCTGTTTGGGCCGGTGCCCTCCTATGATGAAAAAATGCAGAATATACTCATATTTACTTAACTTCATTATAGCATTTATTTTAAACCGATTAAACTGTTTTTTTGTTTTATAGTATAACAAATGGTATATCATTTATAAAGTATACAAATTGTTTAATTTTTTAGAGATCTTCTTCTTGCTTTTTATCATAAGCAGTGGTATAATATGATAGTCGCTGAATGCGGCAGTAATAGTTGGTGTTGATGGCGTCGAGGGTCCACCCGTTCCCATGCCGAACACGGAAGTTAAGCTCGATCGCGCCGAAGATACTTGGTTGGTGACGACCCGG
>CACYDC010000316.1 GCA_902773025.1 uncultured Ruminococcus sp. | reverse complement strand
CTTATTAAAGCAATGGATGAAAAGCAACACAGAAATCTATTATTAGTCTGTTTGATAACTGGTTCAGTTTTACAAACATTTTTTAAAACTCCCAATGCTTTTACATACGTTGGCTGGTTTATGGTTATATATTTTATAGGAGCGTATATCAGGCTTTATCGTGCAGAATGGTTCAGCAATAGAAAATGGTGGACAATTGCAGCAATCGTAACATTAGCTTTATCATTATTAAGTGTTGTTGTGGGCGCATTTGTATACTATAAGTTTGAGAAAGGTATTTGGTATTATTTTGTTGCAGATTCAAATAAAATACTTGCTGTTGTTACCGCAGTAAGTTTGTTTGTATTCTTCAAAAATCTCAAACTAAAGTATAATCCGGCCATTAATACAGTAGCGGCATCAACATTCGGTGTATTACTTATTCATGCAAATTCAAATACTATGATTCAATGGCTATGGAAAGCTACGCTCAATAATGCTGGAGCTTTCCATACAGATATGTTTATAGTACATGCGATTTGTTCAGTTGTTGGAATATACATTATTTGTACGATCATTGATATCGGACGTATTTACTTAATTGAAAAGCCGGTATTCAAGTTGATTGATAAGGTGCTAGACAAAAAATCATAATAACCGAAGGCAGGTGTGAAAATGAAAGGAATAATCTGTTTTCACATATGGAGGATTAATAAATGAGCAACATCCAAACAACCGGTGGTCTGTTCACCGAAGAAAGCAGAAAAACAGTAGTAAAGAATATCTGCAATGTCTTTTCCTGCTATGAATCAGATATTGAAGAACTTGTTCCCGCTCAGGCCGGACTTACAAATGTTGTACTGACATTCAAGCTCAATGGAGGTAAGTATGTATACCGGCATCCCGGTCTTGGATCAGAAATGCTTGTTGAGCGTGGTCGTGAAACCATTATGCAAAAGATTGTTGAAGATGCCGGAATTGACACTACTCTTGTTGCTATGGATGTTGATGAGGGTTGGCGAATCGGGCGCTTTGTCGAGCATTATACTTTTGACTATAATAATATGAACGACATGGTCAGAGCTGTTATGTTGTTCAGAAGACTTCATGATGCACCTTGTCATGTCAGGTGGAATTTTGATGTGATCAAAAAAGCTGAAGGAATAAAGGCGCAAACCGATCTTGACAGGTATGGCAGATTTCCTGATTTTGAAAATGTCAGGGACAGGATATATAAGCTTGCCGAACTTGCTGAAACAGATAACATCAAAAAATGTAATATTCACGGTGATGCCCGTGATGAGAATTTCCTTATCAATAAAGAAGAAATATACCTGATCGACTGGGAATACGGTGGATATGGAGATCCCGGTTTTGATATTGGTTCTTATGTTTGCGGCGGTCAGCATACTTTAGCAGATATTGACCGTATACTCTTTACATATTATCGCCATAAACCCACTGAGATCCAGCGAAGACATTTTTATGCTTACATAGCTATAACCGGTTGGTTCTTTATGCACTGGACAATGATGAAACAAAGTAAAGGACAGAAGGTAGGAGCCCTTAAAGAGCAGTGGTATCATTTTGCTAAGAATATGAGTATCATCAGTCTTCCTATGTATGGGATAGAAGTTGATAAATCCCAGTATGATGCATCTATGGATGCCTTGGTTAACTGTAAAATGGAAGATCTCAGCTATATGAATGATTTTCCGTGGGAGGAATGAATTATGATGACATATATTATACTTGCAGCAGGGAAAGGAAATAATCTTCAGCCTCTTACATTAAAATACGCTAAAACAAGTTATAAGCTTGATGAGAATACAACAGTTTTGCAAAGAATGGTACGTTCCATCCGTAAAGCTGATAAAAATGCGGAAATAGTAGTTGTTGTTGGATATCTTGCTGAAACAATAAAAAAAGAACTTGAAGATGAAAATGTTAAATTTGTAATGAACCCGTTCTATGAGGTAACCAATTCTATTTCGTCAGTCTGGTTTGCAAGAGATTTTCTGGAGAGAGAAAATGTTGCAATAGTACATGGCGATGTTGTTTTCTCGGATGATATTATAAATACATATCTGGTTAAGCCGACTGAATACCCGTATGTT
>CACYDC010000315.1 GCA_902773025.1 uncultured Ruminococcus sp. | reverse complement strand
GCCTTTTGGAATAAAGCGGCGAATAAGCTTGTTTGCATTCTCGTTAGAGCCTCTTTCCCATGCACTGTAAGGATGAGCACTCTCTGCCGGCCCGGTATTTGTTAACTCTGCCGGCCAGGTTATGTGTTGACAAATATGGAACAACATGATATCATAATTCTACAAAATACTTATGAGGTGACAAGCTATGAACTATCAACAACCCTCTTCTCCGGCTCATCAGCTTAAAACAAACCGAGGACTGCTCAAATTTATTCTTCTGAGCGCAATCACATTCGGGATATACGCAATTGTTGTAATGTATTCATTATCAGGCGATGTTAACGAAATCGCAAGCAGATATGACGGAAAAAAAACAATGAATTTTCTTTTAATTGCTTTTTTTCTTGGTCCGATCACTCTTGAAATAGCAACCCTCATCTGGTTTCATAATATTTCTTCACGTATTGGCAATGAACTTAAAAGACGCGGTATCGTTTATGGTTTCGGTGCAGGTTCTTTCTGGGGTTGGTGTGTACTCGGCGCCCTGATCGGTATCGGACCGCTTGTGTATTACCATAAGCTTTTTAAGGCTATGAATCTTCTTAGTCAGGATTATAACATTAAAGGCTGATAAAACTTGCCGTCCGTTCCCCGGACGGTATTTTTAATACAAAATCGCGATCATATGCTGTCAGTCATGCGGGCCTGAAGTCCAGCGCCGACAGCGGTTGTTTGCCGGATTAATGATAAATAAATATGGAGATGTATACGGATATGAATATCAAAAAAACAATTGATTCTGCACAGATGATCGAAAAACCTGATCTCGTTCTTAAAAACGCAAAAATAGTCAACGTTTTTACTGGCGAGATCATAAACGGCGATATAGCTGTAACAGATGGTGTGATCGTCGGTATAGGCTCATACAACGGAAAAAAACAACGTGATCTTCAGGGCAGGTTCGCTGTGCCCGGCTTTGTAAATGCGCACCTTCATGTCGAATCTTCTATGGTAACTCCGGAAGTATATGCCCTCGAAGAATTAAAGCAGGGCACAACTACAATTATTACCGACCCTCATGAATTCGCAAATGTTGGCGGCGCTGAAGCGCTCAGAAATATTCTTGCTGCGGCACAGCGTTCATGCGTGAATTATTATGTAATGCTGCCGTCATGTGTTCCGTGTACACCGTTTGAACATTCCGGCGCTGAACTCAATGCGGATGATCTTATTCAATTCAAGAATCACCCTGCCGTTCTGGGCCTTGGTGAACTTATGAACAGTGTCGGTGTTCTGACAAAGGATGAGTCTGTACTGGATAAGATAAATGCATTTTCTGATAAAATCATAGACGGCCATTTCCCTATGGGTTCAGGCGCTGAGCTTAATGCTTATGTCAGCTCAGGTATAACTACCGACCACGAAAGCGTGACATATGAAGAAGCTGTAGAAAAGCTGCGCGCAGGTATGGCCGTGCTTGTACGCGAAGGCTCGGCAAGCAAAAACCTTGAAACAATTATTAAGGGAATTATCGAAAACAATATCAATACATCACGTATAGCCTTCTGTACAGACGATAAACATTTGTCTGATATAAGAAAAGAGGGTACTATACGTTATAATATCAGGAAAAGTATCGCCTTGGGTATGGACCCGATCAAGGCAATACAAATCGGTACGATCAATGCAGCTGAAATTTATGGACTGAAAAACATCGGCGCTATAGGATGCGGATATAAAGCTGATATAGTTATTGTTGATGATCTGAATAGAATGGATATATACGATGTATATAAAGACGGGATACCGGTGGAAGAAATAGACGCCGGGGAAAACGGCCCCTATTCCGAGGAGCTTTTTAATGGTTTGAATAATGCGCCTGTAAGCGAAGCTGATCTTAATATCCCGATAAAGGACAATTACAGCGTTATAGGCATTATTGACAATCAGATAATTACAAGGAAGCTGAGCATGACTCATCAACAGATAACTCAAGGTCTTGATGACGGCACAGTCAGAAAAATAGCTGTTATAGAACGTCATCATCAGACAGGCTGCTGTGCGGCAGCGTATATTACAGGCTATGGACTTGATCACGGCGCAGTCGCTTCTACTATCGCTCATGACAGCCACAATATTGTCGTAGTGGGTGATAATGATTCAGATATGCTCTGCGCAGTAAATGAACTAAAAAGGATCAGGGGCGGTTATGTTCTGATAAAAGACGGTGAAACCGTGGGCGAACTGCCGCTGAAGCTTTGCGGTCTTGTGAGTATGAAAAGCGCAGATGAATTCATACCAATGCTTGACAGCGTTATCGATAAAGCAAAAGAGATGGGTGTAAATAAAAACATAGATCCTTTTATAACCTTGTCATTTATGGCGCTGCCGGTCATTCCGGAAATAAGAATTACAGACTGCGGTTTATTTGATGTAACAAAATTCGAATTTACTGATTGATCAGTTTTGACAAAATATTAGATTAATCTGATATTTTTTCTATAACATTGCGTATTAAAAGCTTTGCTTTCAACAAGCAAAGGCAAGCCGTAGGCTTGCTGACGTTCAGTGGGAGATTTTACTCCCACTGAACGGAT
>CACYDC010000314.1 GCA_902773025.1 uncultured Ruminococcus sp. | reverse complement strand
AGTCCATGAAAATATATGGAAGCAGGACAAAATATAAAATCATTCAGCTTAGTAATCGCTATCGGATCCTCCATTATCCATATCTCCCTTTTGTGCCAGTTCCAGCCATTCCTTGTTACTGATAGCCGTATTAACTTTTTCGCTTTGTTCAGTAGCTTTGATATTATTCACTACCCACAAGCCTTTTCTTGCAATGTTATAAGCTCCGTTTGCATCTGCATCACAGGGCAGATGACTGCTTTCACTTTGCTCTCTGGAATCATAGAATACTCCGTTTTTGTCGGCAACAGGAGAGATGATATAATCGTCTTCGGGCTTCGTAGAACCTGATACGCTGTTTCTCATCTGTAAAGTCATCTTGAAAATATACAGCAGGTCTTTGAAAAATTTGCTTTCCTCAACAGAAAGGATATCTTCCTTCAAAGTACCGGAATTGAAGTCTATTCCATATCTTTCGAGCAGGGCTTTCATTTCTGTTGCAGGATAATAGTTCTCACAGTTCCATTTGTTGTTGCTATTCGGGTCACGGAATTCTCTTATCCTTTTGCCGAATGTGCAGACAGTCCATGTGTTTCTGTAGTCGCCGTTGCATCTCTTTTGTGTATCACTGCTGAAATCATGGTAACTAAATGAAAATTCAAAATACTTCTTTTCGCTGTTGTAGCGGATATCCTTGAATTTGCCGAAAAAGTTTGAAATGCTTTCTTTTGAAGTCATGTTCAAATTAAACAGATTTACAAAGCCCGTTACGGGGTCGATTTTGCTGGTATTCCATGCCGGAATATAGAAGATAAATCCGTTCTGCTTAGACCGGTCCTTCTTGCCTGACGGTACATTTGCAAGCTGATAGGCTTTCAGCAGACCGCCCGGGGCATTTTCGCCCTGTTCCTTGTTTATTTCCTTATCTACATAGAAACAAAGCTTGCTGACAAGAGCATTTTCAAATTTATCATATACCTGTCTTTCAAATTTTACTCTGCTGTGCTTCATACCTGCGTTGAGGTCTTCCATAAACAGAACAGCATTGTATTTGACCATCAGCTTTGCAATGATATGTACCGCCTGACTAAGATAGCCTTCTTTGAGATTCTTTATACCCTCCACAGGACTCCAGCTTTGTCTGTTTTCCTGTCTTTGTTTTTCCCTGTCAGAAAGCTTTTTCTGATAATCAGTCTCTTTGTCGCCTATAACATTGAGCGACTTCTGTTCAAGAATATGTCCCTGACTGTCAATAACGGATATGTACAGCAGATTTCTCTCGCCTCTGTCAATGCCTATGACATTGATGTTTTCCGATCTGCGTATTGCATCATTGACCATATTATTGATACTGAAAAAGCCCTGCGAATTTGCGTTTATCGTTATAGGAACATGAAGAAAATACTTATTCTGAGTGTATCTTCTGTCCTTGATTATCGGATAGGAAAATTTATCTTTCAGCTTATCATAATGATGCCCCTTCTGCATGATCTCATCACTGTATTTCAGGCTTGCTTTTCTGTAAAAAACCTCTGCACCTCCGTTAAGACGGAATGGATAACCGTTTTTGTTTTCCTCATTGAAAAGTATTCTCCAGTAAAGCGTATGCAGATTCGGCAGACCCTTGCTGTCTTTTGAAAAATCCTTGTTATATATACGGAACAGGAGAGTTTTCCCCTCGCTTACAAGCTTCATAAGTCCCTCAAAGCTGATACTTTCATTCGATATTTTGTAGCAGGAGGCTATGACATCACTGTAAAACTCCGCAATATCATTATATTCTTCTGTCGGTTTCCAAAGAAACTCAAAATTCTTGTAGGATTCATGTTTTGAAAATCCAAGCTTGAAATATTCGATTATTTTAACGAGAGCCTCTTTATATTCTTTTTCATTTTTCTTTCTGTATTCTGTTTTAAATTTTCCTGAATCATAAATATCAATTATATCACCTATGGGAAGATCATATTCTCTTACAGCAGGTGAAAACGATGTACCCTTTGAGCGCACAAACAGACGGGGAGTGTTTTTATTATCAGGCTTTTGGAATTCATAAACAAAATGCTGCATATCCTTCATCCCAGTCATTAAACAGGATAAATCACTTTCTCTCAGATTTGTCTGTACAATACCCAGATAATAGTATCCGTCCTTTTCAAAAATATGTGCTGCATTTGTTCGGTAATCCTGTCCCCATCCGCTGAGTAAACTGCTGCATCCGAAATTCACCTTAATTTTTTCTTCCGAATACGGCTTTTGTGTAAGATAATTCCGTACCTTATCATACAGCGGAGTAAACTCATCCATTAGCATTATAAGCTTATCATATTCGCCATAGAATACTTCGTCCTTGTCTGTTTCGTTGCCGCTTCCTCTGAATGTAAGAATAATACGGTGCAGTTCCTTGATACTGTCAAGCAGTTCCTTTATCAAAGCAATGCTTTCCTGATCGCTGATAAGCTTCTTATTTGCCGGATAATCGTTATTCAGCAGTGTCTGTGCAGCAGAATAGCTTTCGGTAATTGCAATAATTTGTGCGCTGACGGCTTGTTTTATGTATTCGCTGACCTTTCCGGACTGACCTGCAATTTCTTCAAGTAAAGCCACGCTTATACTTTCAAAGCTCTTGCAATATGTATTTCTTGCCTTATCTCTTTCTTCATCTGTTTTAAATTTCTTTTTATTCGCTTTGTCGAATTGTTCGCCCAGATAACGGTTGACTATACTCCAATCACCAAAAACCTTCTGCGATATATCGGTAATATCCTGATTGTTTCTGATATATATACCAGACATATCAAATCCTTCAAAAGAATCAAACAGTGCTGCAAAATCACCTGCTCTAAACCGGTCGTTATAAAAAAGACTTACAGCCTGCAAAAGTGCATTATCACCGCTGAATTTTTCAGGGATAAAAGAAAGGCTTTCCCTGTCGCTGAGTATCTGTTTATACAGAGGTTTCAAAAGCGGCAGACGTTCCTTCGGATGTGTCTGATTATATTCATTGATATACTGATTAAGTCCTTTGATGATCTGTTTTTCATCCTCTGTCTTTTTTCCTCCGATAAGCATATTGTAGCATTCAATATCCTTCTGGGTAACAGCAAAGGAATAGAAATCAACCGTAAAGAAATCACCGACAGAAAATGTGCCGAGATCAAGCCCTTCTTTTATTATCCCGAAGGTATCTGTTATTTCTCTGCGTTTCACTATTTCTCTGAACGATTTTATATTATCTATAAATTTTGGCAGATTGTCATTTATCGCACGATATGGAATAGCCGTAGATT
>CACYDC010000313.1 GCA_902773025.1 uncultured Ruminococcus sp. | reverse complement strand
TATAACTGGCGATACCCACAGAAATTTCAGCAGGATATATAATTTCTGTGAAAGAGCCGGAACGACAAGAGATGATATCCTGATTATCCTTGGTGATGCTGGGATTAACCTTCTGCTTCTCGGTATGGATGATAATCTTAAAACCGAGCTTGAGCTGATGTCGATAACATTGTTCTGTATTCATGGAAATCACGAAGAAAGACCGTTCAACATTCCCTCTTACGAAGAACAGCAGTGGCACGGCGGTACCGTATATGTCGAGCCGAAGTTTCCAAGTCTTATATTTGCTAAGGACGGTGAAATATACGATTTTTACGGTCAGAAATATATAGCGATCGGCGGTGCTTATTCCGTTGATAAGTACATTCGACTTATTCGTGGATATCCGTGGTTTGAATCGGAACAGCCAAACGACGAAATCAAAGCTTATGTAGAACAGCAACTTGATAAGGTTAACTGGCAAATAGATGGTGTACTTTCACATACTACTCCAGAAACATACGAACCTGTCTGGGCTTTCATTTCCGGGTTAGATCAGACTAGGATAGACAAAGCAACAGAAATATGGCTCGATAAAATTGAACGGAAACTCAGATATAAATATTGGTATGCCGGTCATTTCCATGTAGATAGTCAGGAAGGTCCGATAAAAATTATGTTCAATAAAATAGAAAAACTGCCGGATACACTTTGAAACCTGATGAGTGTTAATGTAACAATATCTGTACCTGAAAGGATGTATAACAAATGCCTCTGCACATAATACGAAATGATATTACAAAAGTACATTGTGACGCAATTGTTAACGCTGCCAATACAAGTCTGCTTGGCGGTGGCGGTGTTGACGGTATGATACACAGGGCAGCGGGACCGGAACTTCTTAAGGAGTGTCGTACCCTGGGAGGTTGTCAGACTGGTCAGGCTAAAATTACTAAAGGGTATAAACTGCCCTGCAAATATGTTATCCATACTCCCGGTCCCATATGGAATGGCGGAAACAACAATGAGAAGGAATTACTTACATCATGTTACTATAACTCTTTGAAGCTTGCAAAAGATAGTGAATGCAAAACAGTAGCTTTTCCTCTTATTTCTTCCGGTATCTATGGTTATCCGAAAGATCAGGCTTTACAGGTTGCTTCTGAAACAATTTCTCGCTTTCTTTCAGAAAAAGCACCGGATATGATAGTGTATATTGTTGTGTTTGATAAGAACAGCTATCTCATCAGCGAAAAATTGTATTCTGATATCAGATCATTTATTGATGATAATTACGTCGATGAACTTCATAACGACAAAGAATTGTTCGGCACCAGGGAATTGTTTAACAATATACCAACTTCGGCAGCGTTCGATGATGATATAATTCATAATTCTTATGAGAATAGCTCAAAAAGCTCCATTCCATCAAACAAAAGGGGATTTTTCGGTCGTAAAAAGAATACATCTGCTGTGCAAAGTGAAGAGAAGGAACATCAGGAACTGTCTGTGATGCTGCAGAGTATGGATGAAAGCTTTTCGGAAATGCTGCTTCGAAAGATAGATGAAAAAGGCATGAAGGATTCAGAGTGTTATAAAAAGGCAAATATAGACAGAAAACTGTTTTCGAAAATCAGGAGCGACAGACTATATAAACCAAGTAAAAACACAGCTTTAGCATTTGCTGTTGCCCTTGAGCTGTCCATTGAAGAAACCAAAGATTTACTTCAGAAAGCAGGCTTTGCACTTTCTCACAGCAGTAAATCCGATATTATCATTGAATACTTTATTGTCAAAAAGATTTACGATATAATCACTATTAATGAAGCATTGTTTTCTTTTGATCAGAAACTGCTTGGAGCATAATGTTTTTGTCGCATCCGAAGCGACCATTTAATAAACTCCTTAAACTATAATATAATCACAGGATACAAATCCAGACACTATATTATATTTGATTTATGGAGGTAATTATTATGAAAAACAAAAACAAGAACAACATTACAGAGTTGGTTTTTATTATCGACAAGAGCGGTTCAATGACAAGTCTTGAGAGCGATACCATTGGTGGATTCAACTCTCTGATAAAAAAACAAAAGAATCAATCCGGAAAGTGCTATGTTTCTACGGTTCTCTTTTCAAACAACAGCGAAGTTATTCATGACAGAGTTGATCTTGAAAGAATTAAGGAAATGACAGAAAACGATTACTGTCCGGGAGGATGTACTGCTCTAATTGATGCTATAGGCGCAGCAATAAAGCACATATCCTCTGTACACCGTTATATTCGTCCGGAAGATGTACCCGAGCATACTATGTTCGTTATCACTACTGATGGTCTTGAAAATGCAAGTCATAAGTATTCTTCAGACGAAGTAAAGAAAATGGTCAAAGTAAAAGAAAAAGACGGTTGGGAGTTTTTGTTCATAGGAGCAAACATTGATTCTGTGGAAACGGCGAAAAATCTCGGTATTCGCGAGGAAAGAGCTGTTAACTATCATGCTGACGAAAAAGGTACGGCAGTTCTTTATGAAGCTGTATGTGCTCAGGTTTTGAATATGAGAAAAAATAAGAAAGTATCTTCTGATTGGAGCAGAAAAATTAATGAAGATTATAATAGTAGAATTGGAAAAAGCAGATAAAGCTTAAGCGAAAGTCAATATTATTCAAACATATTTCGTCAGTAATAAACAGAAAAAGCTGAGTGATGACGATTATAAATTCCATAAAAATATGAAATGAAATCCCCGAACCAGACAGAAAATCTGATTAGGGGATTTTTCGGGTAAATAATATTTTTACCAAATTTGCTGCCAAAAAGAATCTCAACTTTTGAAACAAGCGTACCATGCGATATTTCAAAGGTTGAGATTCTAAAATAATTAAGTTTTGGTGGAGGCGAGGAGAATCGAACTCCTGTCCGAAGCGCACTTACAAAGGCTTTCTCCGAGCGCAGTCTGTCAAAGAAGAATCCCCATCCGTATTGCTGACAAACAGTCAAAACGAACCGGTAGGCTCAAAAACCGTGATGATAGCAGAGCCGGGCAATCATTCACGTTGACCACTTATCGATGCCCGAAACCGGCCGTGGTACTCCGGAAACGAACACTTGCCTAATTAAGCGGCAAGGGCAACAGTTTTATTGTTGTCGTTTATTATTTAAAAGTTTACGGATTTTAAGGTGGTTCCGCAATGCCACCGCTCGCTTACCAAGGCTCACACACCCCGTCGAAACCATTGCGCCCCCATAGGATAATCCGGAACTGAAAAGAAAATCCCGGATTAAAAGCATTGCTATAAAATAGTCTAGCGTTGTGGAACATACTTTGCGTTTATTACCGCAAAACCAAAGAAAGAACTATCTGTTTTTTTCTTTTATTGCTCTTTGAATATCGCGCTTAGCTGTTCTTTCAGCCAAGTCGTTTCTTTTATCGTAAAGTTTTTTACCTTTACACAAACCAAGGCTTACTTTAACTCTGGAACCTTTGAAATACAATGATAAAGGTATAAGTGAAAAACCCTCTTGCTTAACCGTACCGTAAAGCTTTAGAATTTCACGTTTATGCATCAAAAGACGCCTTACTCTCAAAGGATCACGATTAAATATATTTCCCTGCTCATAAGGACTGATATGCATACCTTTTATCCAAAGCTCACCCTGCTCAACAGTACACCATGAATCCTTAAGATTAACTCTTCCCTGTCTTAGTGATTTAACTTCGGTACCGCATAGCTCTATACCGGTTTCAAAACGATCAATGACGAAATAATCATGCAATGCCTTTTTATTCTGAGCAATAGTAGCACTATCCTTTTGTTTCGCCATTTTATCACTCCTAAAGTTCATGCCTTGAGTCAAGTGATCTTTTCAAAGTCACTTCATCAGCATATTTCAGATCTGCACCAACAGGTATACCGTAACCTATTCTCGTTACTTTCACACCCAAAGGTTTTATAAGCTTACTTAAATATATAGAAGTAGCTTCACCCTCAACAGTTCCATCCAAAGCCATAATAACTTCTTTGACCTCATCGGTTTTAAGTCTGTCAATAAGCTCTTTTATATGAAGCATATCAGGTGTTTTACCGCTGATCGGAGAAAGAACTCCATGAAGAACATGATATGTTGCATTAAATTCCCTTGTTTTTTCAAAAGCAATAACATTCCTTGGGTCCTGTACAACACAGATCACAGACTTATCACGATCATCATCCTTGCATATGGGGCATATTTCCCCGTCTGTCAGATTACAGCATATCCTGCAATAATGAATTTTTTTGTGTGCATCAAGTATTGCACCGGCAAACTTTTCAGCTTCTGATTCCTTCATTGACATAACAAAATAAGCTAATCTTGCAGCAGTTTTGTGACCGATGCCCGGCAGTCTTTCAAATTGCTCAACCAAGCGTTCAAGAGGGGCTACACTATACTGGGCCATATCAGAATAACCCCGGAACGTTCAAACCGCCAGAGATTCTATCCATTGTATCAGACTTTTCATCTCTTGCCTGACGAATAGCCTCATTTACAGCAGCTATTATCAATTCCGAAAGAGTTTCCACATCCTCAGGATCAACAACATCTTTGCTGATTTCAATTGACTTTATCTCCAGACTTCCTTTGACAGTAGCCTTTACCACACCACCGCCTGCAGCAGAAGTATATTCCTTTTCATCAAGTTCTTTGCTTGCAGCATCCATTTCCTCCTGCATTTTTTGAGCCTGACGAGCAAGCTGCTGAATATTAGTATTGCCTCCGCCATTGCTGTATCCTTTTGGTAATCTTGCTTTCATTTTTGTTTCCTCCAGTTTTTATAATTGTATTGTTATTTATTTAATTTCATCAACAGGAATTCCTGATGACTTGAAATCATTCACCAATTGTGACAATGCATCATCATTAATATTTTCATCCGGATAATAATACCTCCCGAGGCTGTAGGATTTTCCGGTAATAGCTTTTAAAACTTCCTTCATATGTGCTCTCAGACGACTATTCGTTCTGAGTATGTCAAAACAAATAGAATTCTTTGAATCAACAAGAACAAACTTGCCTGAAATATAAGCTGTACTACCCTCAAAGCTTGAAGCAACCACCTGGGAGTACTTACGAATTTCATCCAGAACTTCAGGCCATTGCGTCATCGGGACAGCATTTTTTCTGAGTTGTTCCATCTCGTCGAAACTCGGACGTTTTACAGAATGAACATTAACAGCCGTAGTTTTATACTCACCCTGTAAAGAATCTGTTCTATCATACTTAAAACTTCCTGAAGCAAGCTTTTTCTCAATTTTAGTCAATCTTATTTCAACACTATCAGGCAGCATACTTTTATTATCGGATAGTTTATCGCAAAGTTTAACGCAGATCATTTCCATTTCTATGCGTCTGTTAGCGCCCTTAAGCATTTTCTCATAGGATTTATTAAGAATATCTATAGAACGTATTATTTCATCGAGCGAAATGCTCATAGCCTGTTCTGAAGCAGCATTAAAATCGCTATCAGACAATACTATTATATCACGCGGCAGTTTTACAGTTTTTATAAGCATCAGTTCTCTGAAATGCTCAATAAGCTCCGCACAAAGCCTTGCCATATCCTTAGAATCACGATATAGCTCATCAATTATTTCTATTGCTTTAGCGCCGTCACGATGCATAAATGCATCTGTCAAAGATATCAGATGTTTCTTATCAGAAAGGCCTGCAGTTTTGCGGACTATATCCTCATTTATTATCTCTCCCTTTCCCATGCACTGATCGAGAAGTGACAATGCATCACGCATTGCGCCATCTGCGATGCCTGCAATCAGTAAAGCAGCATTATCATCTATTTTAACGTTTTCGTTTTCACAGACATATTTAATCCTTTCGGAAATACAACTCGGTGTAATCCTGTGAAAATCAAATCTCTGGCATCTTGAAAGTATTGTAGCCGGTATTTTATGTACTTCAGTTGTAGCAAGAATAAACAGAACATGCTCCGGTGGTTCCTCAAGTGTTTTAAGCAAGGCATTAAATGCTCCTATAGAAAGCATATGCACTTCATCTATGATATATACCCGGTATTTAGCAGCAGATGGAGTGAAGGAAACCTCTTCCCTTAGCATACGAATATCGTCAACTCCGTTATTGCTTGCTGCATCTATTTCAACTACATCAAGTATTGTTCCTTCGTCAATTCCCCTGCATATTTCACATTTTCCGCAGGGATCACCGTTAACCGGCTCAAGACAGTTAACAGCTTTTGCAAGAATCTTCGAGCATGTTGTTTTACCAGTACCACGTGAACCTGTAAAGAGATATGCATGTGCCAGTCTGTTATTCCTGATTTCATTTCTGAGAGTTTCTGTTACATGCGGCTGCCCGATAACATCAGAAAAATATCTTGGACGGTATTTTCTATACAATACACGATACACAACCGTCACTCCCTTCCGACAGACTGAATTCACAACTAATCAAGAAATTGATTACGATGGAAGTATTTTTACAGATTCGGATTTATACCAATACGTCAAAATTGTATTACACAAAAAAACAAGACAGACCGCTATCGCGGAGTCATACGTTCAGAGATACGGACGAACAGACTAACTGTATCGCACAAAGATACACGCTTAATGCTGCTCGGTTCCCCGCCTGACATGGTTCACGGCGCTCTGTCGTACAGCGCCTG
>CACYDC010000312.1 GCA_902773025.1 uncultured Ruminococcus sp. | reverse complement strand
TAACTCTTGAGCTGCTTTGTTCTCTTCCTTGGAACTTAACCCTAAACAGCGCAATACTATTCTGGTATCTAAAAATACTTTTGTATTACGAAACTTTGCAGTTTTAATGTTGCCATTCAATGCTTGAAGTGTATATGCTGTAGATATCATGAATCCATCTACCATATCAGATATATATCTATATACAAGAGAATCAGTTTTGCTTTCCCTGATAATAAACTGAGCAATATAGTAGTCTTCTTCGTTATTCTTAATAGGGATGGTCTCTAGGTTATCATTGCCTCTGGTCGCAAGAATACCCCTCTCTCTGAAAAAATGCAATAATGCGTTTTCAGTTATTGTCGCGTTGTTTTTATACTTCTTCGATATACGAATGCTTAACCAATCTGAAAGTGCATTAATTACTTCTTCACGTTGCCTTTTTCCTTCAGTTCTTCTAGCTTCAAAATCTTGAACATCAGCATCTAGATTTGCAGATAAAGTATAGTTCCCTTTTCCCCGCTTGAATTTTGAACTGTTTCGATTCAGCATTTTTTGAATCACATAGACGCTGGTATTCTTATATCCAAATTCATTTTCAAAATACTTTATTACTGCTTCAAGATTTATTGTTTCGCCAACATTCGTATTCTTCGCAATAGAATACTCAACAAAAGGAAATATCAAATCTAATAAGTCCATTTTTCTGGTTTTCCAGATAGCACTTAATACTGCAGTACTAGTTAAAACATTATTATTCATATAGTCCCACCTCACTGATGGGTAGATTATATCACAAATTCTTACAATATTCAATATACTTCGACCCCACTTATAATCTATTACCGCTTTATTATTCTTATTCAAATATCCTTTCACTTATGCTGAAAAAACAAAAAAAGTTGTATACTAATATGCAACATAAGTATAAATCTTTTTTGTCATAAGTGTTGGCAAAACAATTATTCTACTTTGAGAAGCTTGTGCATTTCATTTCTTACCACAAAACGCACTTTGTTTACCACTTTATGATTTTTGGAGCGGTTCATGCTATACTAACTATGAATACTCAGATGTTGAAAAGGGATAATAAAAAAATAATAATTTGCAAAGAGACCACCCTTAACAATTCTCAGAACAGAGAGGACGAGCTATGAACATCGTATTAGTTGATGACGACAGGATCTATCTGGATGAGCTGTGTGGCACAGTCAAGCGGATGTGCGAGCGCAATCAAATCAACGCGACGATCACCGCAACAGACAAACCTCTGTCATTACTGGAAAAAAACATCTACAATTATTATGATGTGATTCTGCTTGATATCGATATGCCCGGGATCAGCGGCATCGAACTTGCCTCTGAGATCAACAAGCTGAAGGACTTGTCCGAACGTCCGTATATCATTTTCGTATCCGGTCGTGACGGTTTGGTGTTCCAAGCGCTTCGGGAACAGCCGTTTTCGTTTGTACGCAAATCGGAGATCGAAGATCTGCTCCCATGCCTGATCAGGATCAACAGTCGCTTATCCGTAGAAAACACCTACGGCATCAAGTCCGGCAGAACGGTCGAAAAGGTGCTGATTCGGGAAATCATCTATCTTGAAAAGTCCGGCAACTATGTTATCTTTCATACGCTCAGCGGCGACGTCAAAGAACGCACAACGACGGATGAAAAGGCGAAAGACTTCAAGCCGTACGCCTTCATCCGACCGCATATCGGTTATCTGGTGAATCCCCTTTACATCCGTGAGGTGACAAGCACCAATGTCATCCTTACGGACGGCACGGTGTTGCCCCTGACCAAGAAGCTGAGCAAGGCGGTCAGGCAGGAATTCTTCGATTGGATGGTGAGCAAAAGATGACGGTAGGGTTAGTTGTAGAGATAGCGGTCAATTTAGTACAGCAGCTGTTATTCATCGGCTTTCTATATTTCTTTTTTGATAAGAGCGAGAACAAGGTGAAGAATATCGCGGCATTCACCGCAGCGGTACTGATCCTTTTTACAATGGCGAATTACTTCACCTTTAACGAAATGACCTTTAACCACATGGATGCAGTGATTACAATTGTAGTCATGTTAGTTTACTCTCTGTTCTTTCTTAAAGGCGAATTATACTTGCGAATCATTATGCCGCTGATTGCTTTCGGATTGAATATGCTAATTGCGTTCGCGGCAATCTTCTTGATGAGTTCAATAACAGGAAAAACGATGGAAGAATCAGTAGCATTCTCCACCGCGTTCAGATATATCTATCTCGTCGTTGTTGAAGCGACCTATATCTTTATCCTGTGGCTGATCCTTCGTATTCGCAAGAAGAACATTACCCTCAGCAACCGATATGATATTTTCGCTTTCATCGTTATCCCGGTTCTTTGCATGATAGCGATGTACACGGATGTTTTCATCTATCAGATCGTCAACTTCGATTCGCACATTCTGGTTCTGATTATTATCAATCTGTTTGTGTTAATAGTCGTATCCGTTCTGGTATGGTTCTTGTTGATCAGAATCAGTAACGACAATCAGGTAAAAACGGATTTGTTGTTGAGCAGACAGCGGGAAGAAATGGACCGGGAATTTGTGATCAGCTCCGGCGAGCAGATCAGACTGGTATCGGACATCAAGCATGATATGAAGAATAATCTCAGTTCGATTTACAGCCTGATCGATAACGGCCAGTATG
>CACYDC010000311.1 GCA_902773025.1 uncultured Ruminococcus sp. | reverse complement strand
TATATGGCTCCCGCCGCCTTAGAGGGCGCGGGTGTCCTGTGGACACCGCTGCGCAGCAGCAGCGCCGACCGAGCCGGCAGGCGAGACACGGGGGACATACTTTGCGGTTATACTGATATCAGATAGAAATCAGGCTTGGATTTGCGAGCATATTTTTCGCAAGACGAGGCAGAGGACGCCGCTTGACTGACGCCAAGCAAGGACGATAACGAAGTATTGCGTAAAATAGACCGCAGAGGCTGTCTATTTTTTATCGGATATTAGTATTAATCATCTTCATCAATCAGATCACTGTATACCTCGCGGTATTTTTCAGCTAAAACAGGATCATTTACAGTGATTTGTCTTATGTAGCCAAGCCGTTTTTTCATAAGCTGTTCATAAGCCTGAGGATCCTTGCTTTTGAGTGTATCAGCATATTTTTGTCTTGCTGTACGCAGACTCTCAAGAATATGAGGATCCATTTTAAGCATACGCTGTTCGATATATTCCCTGCGATGTTCAAGCAATTCTTCTATGCGCCTCACCTTTGAAGGATCGTCGCTTACCATGGCAGCCAGACGTATTTCTATTCTGTCAATGATCTCATCCTCATCAAAATAGTTAATACGCCCCCACAGAAGATGCTTTTCAACATCCACCAGATGCTCTTCTGATACATCATAACCAAAAAACTCTGTTATTATCTCATCTGCAATAATGTCCATATATTTACGGCTGTCACTGCCGAATACCCACTCAAGCTCCGGCTGTATACCCTTTGCAGTACGGCTGATATGGCGGCGTATCCCTCCACTGATATCACGGTGATTCTTTTTAACCTTTTTCCTTATTCTCATAGGCTGAACAAAGCGAGAATGTTCATCACTGTTTCTTTCAAGCGGATAAGGATATTCCAGTCCGAAATCTCTTAGCGCAAGCGCAGTCGTCATTCGTACAGAACCGTTTTTAAGCAGCTCTTCGGCTCCGTATCGTCTGAGCATATCATTGACCTCTCCGATATGCTCTGTTATATAAAACCTGATACCGCGTTTCTGATAATCATGCTGCATCAATACCAGTCTGTCGGCGGCTGTTATATCAATATTTCCTACTGCGCCTGCGCTGATAACAATGCATTTTGTATCTTCTTTTACAGCGTTTTCAATATCATTTTGCAGGGTATCGATATTTGCGAAGAAAAGGTTGCCTCCGAATCGATATATTATTGTATTACATATAGCTCTTGCTTCGCGGTTTCTTCCCAGACTGTAAAAACCATCCTTGCCCTCTATTACTCCCAGATAATCTCTCGGCGGGGTTACTGCGCGTATTACCACCGCTACAAACGAAAGTACTACGCCTATCACAACTCCTGCAACAGTTCCGAAAATCAAAACGGATAAAAAAGCTCCCATGAATATATAGAATTCATTTCTGCTTGTCTTCCACAGCCTTTTTGCTTCGTGGAACTCACAGGCATTGATCAGGGCAGAAACTACTATCGCAGTCAATACAGGAACAGGTAGATAACCGATGATCGGCGCGGCAGTATACAAAACTGCGATCATTGATACCGCTGCCGCAACCGAAAGCCACTGTGACCCTGCGCCGAACTGACGCACTATTCCAGTACGGGATACGCTTGCATTAACAGGACAGCAGCCCGAAAGCGCAGACGCAAAATTCGCTGCGGAATAAGCTAGTACTTCCCGGTTATTATCAAGCTTATATCCGTCCTTCATTGCATTGCCTTTTGAAGCAAGCAGTGATTCGGCGAGTATGACCGCCGCAATTGACAGCGAATGGATCAGATAATCCGGCAGATCATTGACCGAACCGATTACCGGTATAAGCCGGAATCCTCCGAAGCCCCTGTCCACCTCCGGCAGAAGCTTAACACCGTATTCATCGACCCTGAGGAATATCTGCATAAGCGCAGCAATCACCATTACTATAACTGAAACCGGTACCTTCGGAATGAATTTTTTTCCGAGCATTATGAGAATAATCGTTATCAAGCCGAGAATGAGCGATAAAGGCTCAAAAAGCCTTACCTGATCTGCAATATGTTCTATCAGCTCAATGCCTTCACCGGTTCCCGCTGAACCTCCGTAAAGCTTAGGAATCTGCATGAGTATTATCGTACAGCATATGCCTGTTACAAAACCGCCCATAACAGGAGTACTTATATACTGAACTACCCTGCCTGCCTTGAAAATAAAAAATATAAGCAGCCAGAAGGCTGTAAAAATTGTCAGAGCAGGTACGGCATTCAATGCCTGCTCACTTTCTGCCGTAATTCCCATAGATTCAATTGCCCCGCCGACAAGCGCTGCCGGCGCAGCATCCACACCGAATACGAAATCACGGGATGTCGTAAGCAAGCCAAAAAATAATATCGGAAATACAGATCCGTACAGACCATACTGCATAGGCAGTCCGGCAATCTGTGCATATCCCATTGATATCGGTATTGATATAAGCGCGACAATAACTCCGCCGAACAGATCTTTGAACAGCTGTTTCGGAGATTCGATCAAGAATTTATTTTTATACTGCTTTATAATTCCCTGCATGGCAATATCCTCATTTTGCTGATAAAAGCTCCCTTATCCTGTCGATACGATCTGAAAGGTACAGATATCCTATCAATGATTCAAAAGCAGTTGCGGCATGATAATCAGCAACCGCTGCATTTTTGGGAGTATGTCCGACATGAGCATTCCTGCCACGCCTAAAAACATCGGCTTCTTCTTCAGTCATCAAAGGTTCTATCTTACGAGCAAGCTCTGCCTGAGCCTGACAGCGCACTATTTCGACCTTAAGGCGGTTAAGCTCTTTTACTGGACGGTTAGCATTGCAGACCAATTCCTCGCGAACGATAAGATCATATACACTGTCACCCACAAATGCAAGTCCGAGTGAGCTTATTTTCTTTGGATCACAATCAAGTAACGATAATCTCGACATAGTTTTTACTCCACAAACTCAAATTCAAAATCATACAGACTTACCGTATCGCCCTCGCTGATACCGGCCTGTCTTAATGCATCTATAACACCGGAGCTGATAAGCACTCTCTGAAAATACTGTACGCTTTCACTGTCGTTAAAATCTATCATTCTCAAAACTCTCAGCAGAGAATCAGCTTCAACGAACCATACTCCCCCATGTTTTGTTATCCTTATATCACTCGCGCCCACTTCCTCAGCAGGCGGAAGCACCTGCGCTTCGGGTTCATACCTCACGATAGGCGGAAGCTTTGACAGCTGTTCCTGTATTTCCTTGAGCAGCGGTTCGACCTCATATGAAATAGCCGCCATAATCGGAAAAAATTTATATCCCTGTTCCTCTATGAACTTTCTGAAATCCTCTACAACATCGTCATCTGTCAGATCGCATTTATTTGCTGCCACTATCATAGGACGCTCGGCAAGCTCGGGATTGAATTTTTTAAGTTCCGCATTAATAATACGGAAATCCTCCTTTGGATCCCTTCCCTCACTTCCGGAAACATCTACCATGTGTACAAGCAGTCTGCACCGCTCTACATGACGTAAAAACTGATGTCCCAGTCCAGCGCCGTCACCGGCGCCCTCTATTAATCCGGGGATATCCGCCATAACAAACGAACACTCCGGACCCATTCTGACTACCCCTAAAACAGGAGTTATTGTCGTAAAATGATAATCGGCTATTACAGGCTTTGCTTCGCTGACAACTGATATCAGAGTTGATTTTCCAACATTCGGGAATCCGACAATTCCAACATCCGCAAGAAGCTTAAGCTCAAGCTGTACTTCAAATTCCTCTCCGGGCTGTCCGGGCTTTGCAAATCTCGGAGTCTGTCTTGTAGGGCTTGCAAAATGAGGATTTCCCCATCCGCCTTTGCCGCCTTTTGCCACAATAACAGGCTCCTTATCAGAAATATCGGCAAGTATCCTGCCTGTGCTTACTTCCCTTATAAGCGTCCCCCTCGGCACACGTATTACAAGATCATCAGCTTTTTTTCCGTTGCATCTGCCGCCTCTGCCGTTTTCTCCCTTTGCTGCGACATACTTTCTTTTATAGCGGAAATCTGCCAGTGTGGATAAATTATCGTCGGCTACAAATACTATATTGCCGCCTCTGCCACCGTCACCGCCGTCCGGCCCTCCGGAAGCAACATATTTTTCTCTGTGGAAAGCAACCGCGCCGTCACCGCCGTCACCGGCCTTTATAAACACCTTGGCTATATCTACAAACATCTTTCTTCTCCTTTCACTCAACCGATGATCTCAGCGTAATCTGTAGATCAGATAATCTCCTTCTATGAATCCGTATTTTCCCTCATAGCGATATTGTCCGGGATCGGCTATCTGCGCGTACTGCTTCAGATAATCCCCGCAGTATTCAGTCGTAATCGAATACGAATCCTTTTCAGCATCAAAATACTGATGCTTGAAATACTTGCCTTTTTCATCATCTCCTGATGTTATGATCTGCATCATGATATATAATGGTTTGTCATCAGAAGCATCTCCGATTTCTTTTATTTTAGCAGGTACAGCAGAATATTCAGTCATGAAAACATTATCCGCTGTTTTCAGTTCATAAGCAAATGTTGACAGCGTACGAAGCTTATACCTTGACTTGACTACAAGCAGAACATTACTGTCCTTGAGAAGCTCATCCGGACGAATATCGTTGGTATAATCCCAATATGATTCTATCCTTGCATTGAGCATTATATTGCAGATAAGGCAACCCGTCAAGGCGGTAACTATAACACCCTTAAAGCGCAGTCTTGAAACCAGCGCAGCCGCAAGACCGTACAACAGCATTGCCGCAAACGGATCTACTATATAAAAATAACGATTGGCATAACCGTTCATAAAAGGTATCTTATCCGCTGTCATGAGAACGATAAATACCACACACAAGATCATACTGTACAGCAGAACATCGCATTTGCAGAATAAACCGGGTATTTTGCGTATTTTAAATTTTTTAAGAGAATTTTTTAGTTTTGCCGGCAGCTGCCTGATATGAATACGGTCACGGAAAAGAAACAGCAGCGGAACCGCCAGAACTATCACAATTCCGAGCATTGGCGGAACAAATACCCAAAGCCATACCAATGTTGATTCTTTTATACATAATATATCATAGAACAAATATCTAACGGCAAATATGAACTGTTCCGAAAGCGCGCCGCCGGAACCGCTTTCCGAAAGAAGATGTCCCGGAGCGGCAGGCCACACGGCAAAAAATACTGCTACCCCGGTAAGAACAGTCATGCCGTAGACAAGCATATTCCTGATTTGTTTTTTTATAAGAAAACGTATACAAAAACAGCACGCAGTAATAAATGCAACGACCAGGAACAAATACTGTGTAAGAGCGCCAAGGGCCGTTACCGCAGCAAGCGGTATC
Organism: uncultured Ruminococcus sp.; assembly: GCA_902773025.1. Classification (GTDB taxonomy): domain Bacteria; phylum Bacillota; class Clostridia; order Oscillospirales; family Acutalibacteraceae; genus UBA1213. The sequence continues at coordinate 26,653 of CACYDC010000311.1, read as the reverse complement.
ATTTTCCTGATATTCAGCCTGTCCTCCCTTATGTATTTTCCGGAATGAAGATACATAAATATAACTGTCCACATTGTCAGCATACAGTACATACGTATAAACAGCGTATTATTTACAGCAGCAGGCGTTAATCCCCACATACAGCAGAATAGCAAAGCAAGATACCTTGATTTCAGGATATTCCGCGCAAGTCTGAACAGAAAAAACTGCGTAACAGCAAAACAGACAAGATTCAGAATGAATCCGAACCAGAATGAAAAGGTGTCGGGGAAAAACGAACATATCGTATGCAGCGCCGCATAATACAGCGGCGGATGTCTGTCCTTTGACTGATTATACCAGACGGAATCATATCGGAAACGCTGAGCTTCCTGTACTGTAATATAATCATGATATTTTTCACCGGGAAACCATTCATTTACATATTCAAAGTCCCATGAGTGTATATCTTCATTTTCTATAAACGGCCTGTAAAAGCTGTTTGCCAGTCCGTATGAATACAGCTCATCACAATGATACGAAATCTTTTCCTGTGTGAATGAAATGCATATATTTAATATCTGCGCTGCTATTACTGCAAGCAGAAGTATTTCTGCAAGATGTCTTATTCCGGAAATTTTTTTCAGTTTTTTTTTCAACATTCTGTCCTCCGCGCTAAAATCAGTTACATTCAGTCATTTATTCCTGTCCGAACTCATTTATTTTCTGAACGTATCCGGTATATATCATACTTCAGATTATAAATGGTATGAGTACCGATTTTTTTCATTTCCTCAGTAATAGGCAGATTTTTAAAAAACTCAATCTGCTTTTCATACTTTTCCTTTGTTACATATGGCCTTCTTGACATTATAACAAATACATTTTTATTTTCCTGTACCTTACAGATATCTTCCTTAAGGTTTATATCGTCCTTATAATCAGTAAGAAAAAACCTGTCCGCGTCATACATATACGGAACCCAATTGCTAATATGCCATGTATCGTTTATTACCGATTCTGCTAAAATACAGTCGCTGTCCTTTAGAATTTCTCTGATTTCCGGTATCGATTCCCTGTAATCAAACAGAAAGTGATACCACGGATTACATATCACATTAACTGACAAGCAGCATAATGCAGCCGTTACAGCTATATTACAATATTTTAAACGTGAAAATATAAACCTTATAAATACTGCCGCTGCAATAAGTAGTAACGGCAGTACAGGGAATAAATACCTGTTAACATAATTCATTTCAAAAAATGATATTTTATATGCGACCGTTACTCCTACCGCAGCAGTGCATAACAGCATTACAGGCAGCATAATATTGCATCGGCCTATCCATTTAACGAGCTTGACGGGAGTAAACCTTTTAAGTCTTGACGGTATCGAAGCCAGCGCCTTTTTTTTATCAGAGAACCAATGTCTGAGTCTTTCGTTTTTTCTGAACAAGAACAATAACGGCAAAGATAATACAACCGCTGCAATTATCGGTGTAATGATATAAATAAAATAATAACCGAAATGTGTTGAGCTAAGGCTGAAAACATCTGCCAAAACATAGCTTATAACTGTATTCACCTGTCTGAAGAACAAATCTCCGACACCGCTGTTATCCTCTGTAAGAAAATGAGTTATTGATGCCGGGAATATCAGTACAGAAAGCAGTGTTCCTCCGAGAACAGAAAAACCGTAAACCAGAAATCCCCTAATATTCTTTTTCACAAGATATCTTATACAGAACGCAACTGCCGTAACAAAGGCTATCATAAGAAAAACATGCTGAGTCAGTGCGCCAAGCATCGTTATACAAACAAGAGCCGCTATCATTCTTTTCCCGGGAATTTCCTGTGACAGTGACAGCCTTGTATGCAGATACATAAATATCACGACCCACATTGTCAGCATACTATACATTCGTATAAATATCGTCATATCCACTGCGCCGGACGAAAATCCCCACAGCAGGCACATTGCGAGAGCGCCTGCCCGTGAACGCAGCAATTTTTCTCCTATCAGATAAACAAATATCTGTGTCACTGCAAAGCATATGAAATTTATTGCATATCCGAAGCCTATCATAAACTGATTCGGAAAAAAAGAACACATTGTATGAAGCACTGCATAATGCAGGGGCGGATGACGGTCATTTCCCTGATTGTACCACACAGAATCGTAGCGAAAGCGTTCGTTATCCTGTACAGTAACATATTCTCTCAGCAAATCGGCCGATTCCCATTCATTCACATTTTCAAAATCCCATACTTTAGTATATACATTATCCTCCATTATAAAAGGCTGATAAAAGCTGTTTGCAAGTCCGAAACTGAATATTTCATCAGAATGGAAGCCTTTTTTCTTATCATTTATCACACACGTTATATTAAGGAGCTGCACTGCTATTATTACAAACAGCAATACATATGCCGTTATTTTTGACGAAACTGCTTTTTTTATTTTTTTTGTCATTTTCAAACTCCCATAAACACTACTAAAAAGAGCCTCGGAAAAATCCGAAGCTCATTTGTCAGTAATTTCTGTCATTACTCAGCAGCGTATACAGAAACCTGCTTGCGGTCCTTACCTACGCGCTCAAATTTTACAGTACCGTCGATCTTAGCAAAAAGAGTATCATCAGATCCGCGGCCTACGTTATTACCCGGATGAATGTGTGTACCTCTCTGCTTTACAAGTATGTTGCCTGCCAAAACGAACTGACCGTCTGCACGTTTTGTACCAAGACGCTTGGATTCGGAATCACGGCCGTTCTTTGTTGAACCGCCGCCCTTTTTATGAGCGAATAACTGCACATTGATTTTCAGCATATTTACACCTCCGCAAAAATTCATATAAATCCCGTTTATATTACTGAAACATGGGTTTCAAGATATTCCGGGTACTGCTTCTCTGTTTCCTCCAGATGAAGCCTCAAGCCATTCAATATTGTCTGACATTCAATTATTTTTTCTCTGACCGTAAGGAACATATCCCCGTCATCGGCCTCTGCATCAGCATCGGCGCCTATTATTTCGGTAATAGTATTTGCCGTCATATAAGCCGCAGAGGAAACGAACGCGCAAAGCACATCCTCTCCTTTTTCAGCCAATCCAGCATGACCATTGATATGAAATCCTGTCAGCATACCGCTGTGATCAATGAAAAATTCAGCCCTTATCATGCTTCAATGGATTCGATCTGTACCTTAGTATATCTCTGTCTGTGACCCATTTTGCGCTTTGAGCTTTTCTTCGGCTTATAAGTGAAAACAGTGATTTTCTTACCCTTTACAGTATCGAGAACCTTTGCTGTAACCTTAGCGCCATCAACATAAGGAGCGCCTACCTTAAAGCCATCATCTGTGCTGACTGCAACTACCTTGAAGTCAACTGTTGAATCATTCTCAACTTCCAGCTTTTCTACGTATACAACATCGCCGTTTGCAACCTTGTACTGCTTTCCGCCTGTTTCAATTACTGCGTACATATTGACACCTACCTGTCCATAAACTCGCTACCGGAGGCGGAGCACTGCCCACTTATCAGCCCACAGTATGCGGCTTTATTATCATACCACGCAAAATCCCGCTTGTCAAGCGTTCTTCAAAAGTATTTTTCTTTCTATTTTTCTTTCTCGTTTCCACATTGTCGTCTTGTTGGGACTCTGTCCCAAACCCTGCCGAGCTACTCGCCCGGACCTCGGCAGGGGCGAGCGTCCCCTGCACCCAATGATTTGGGGATTTTAATAATAGACTACTCTCGTAACAAAACACAAAAGTTTCGCCGGCCGGTGCACCTGATTACGTAAAAAATTTCGTAAATAAGTTATTAAGGCAACACCACGGAAACGACATTATTACGCTGATATTTAGCGAACGTAGTGAGCGGCTACGCGAACATGACACCGGCGGCACGCCGGCGCCGGTTTACAAAACTTGATATATCACACAATTGCAGATATAACCGCAAATCAAAGCTTTTAATACAGGATAATAAAGTGTTTCGTATCCACTCGATTCTCTGTCGACTCCCAAAGATATTGTGAAAATAGCAAAATAACTCCCATAGCTTTTGTGCCGTGGGAGTTTCGCTATTCTATAATTACGATAGAAGATTGAAGGTATACCGAAGAGTATATTCTCCTCGAGGATTATGTTAATTACTGCGTTCAGCGTCGTGCATACATTTTTTCGTAGTAATTCTGATATTCACCGCTTATGATCTCTTCCCACCATTCACGGTTTTCAAGGTACCATTTTATTGTCTTTTTGATACCGTCTGCAAATTTTGTTTCCGGGAGCCATCCAAGCTCATTATGTATTTTAGTAGGATCGATTGCATATCTCATATCATGACCCTTGCGGTCTGTTACATATGTGATAAGGCTTTCTGGTTTGCCTAATTCTTTACAGATAAGCTTTACTATATCGATGTTCTTCATTTCATTATGTCCGCCGATATTATAAACCTCTCCTACTCTGCCGTCATGAATTATGAGGTCTATAGCCTTGCAGTGGTCTTCAACATAAAGCCAGTCACGCACATTGATACCTTCTCCGTATACCGGAAGGGGCTTATCATTCAGCGCATTAGCTATCATAAGCGGTATAAGCTTCTCAGGAAAATGATAAGGACCGTAATTGTTTGAACAACGGCTGATCGTCACAGGCAGGCCATACGTCCTGTGGTATGCCAGTACAAGCAGATCTGCTCCGGCTTTTGAACTGCTGTATGGTGAACTCGTATGTATCGGTGTTTGCTCTGTGAAAAACAGATCGGGCCGGTCAAGCGGCAAATCTCCGTAAACCTCGTCTGTAGATACCTGATGATAACGAGTGATCCCATATTTGCGGCAGGCATCCATCAGTACTTCTGTTCCGATAATATTTGTCTGAAGAAATATCTCCGGATTTTCAATCGAACGGTCAACATGACTTTCAGCGGCAAAGTTGACAACGATATCAGGATGTTCTTCATCAAACAGCCTTTCAACAGCTGCCCGATCACAAATATCAGCCTTTACAAATCTGAAATTCGGATTATCCATGACCGGCTTCAATGTTGAAAGATTTCCGGCATAAGTAAGCTTATCAAGACATATAACTCTATCCACGGGATGCTTTTTCAGATAGTAATGAATAAAGTTGCCGCCGATAAATCCGGCTCCGCCTGTAACTATAATAGTCATTTTTTCTCTCTCCTCAAAATACAAGTCTGTCCTTTGCTACACGTTTCAGATGCTCGCCGTACGGTGATTTACCGTACAGCTTAGCCGACGCAAGAAGCTTTTCCCTGCTTATCCATTTTTCATAATATGCAATTTCTTCGGGAGCTGAAATAACGATACCCTGTCTGTTCTGTATTGTCTGAACAAATGTTGCTGCTTCCATAAGGCTGTCCATTGTTCCGGTATCAAGCCATGCAAAGCCCCTGCCGAGTATCTGTACTTTAAGCGAATGATCCTCAAGGTAAAGCCGGTTGAGATCAGTAATCTCAAGTTCTCCCCTTGCAGACGGACGTACTTTTTTCGCCATTTCAACAACACGGTTATCATAGAAATATAATCCGGTTATACAATAATTACTTTTTGGATCCTCCGGCTTTTCCTCAACCGATATTACATTCTTGTCCTTATCGAATTCAACAATGCCGAATCTTTCCGGATCCTTGACATAATATCCGAAAATCGTAGCATTTCCGTTTTCAACATTCATTACTGCTTCTTTCAGATTTCTTCTGAAATATCCGCCGTAGAAAATATTATCGCCGAGTATCATCGCGCATGAATCATTTCCAATAAAATCTTCGCCTATGAGAAATGCCTGTGCAAGGCCATCGGGAGAGGGCTGTACTTTATATGAAAGATTAATGCCGAAGGTACTTCCATCACCAAGCAGTTCCTGAAACCTCGAAGTATCAGATGGTGTGGAAATGATAAGGATATCTCTTATCCCTGCCAACATCAGTGTTGATAGTGGATAGTATATCATTGGTTTGTCATAAACCGGCAACAGCTGCTTTGATGTAACTTTTGTCAGCGGATATAGTCTTGTACCGCTGCCGCCTGCAAGAATAATTCCCTTCATTTTAACACCTGCTTTCTCATAGTATTATAATTTATTTTTTACAGCTTACAATTATATTACATATCCTGTCAACATCATCGAGCGGAAGATCTGCGTATAACGGCAGAGTAAGTACTCTTGAACTGATATCAAGCGCAACAGGAGTCTGATTTACATCATATTTTCCACCGAACGCTGCAAATGAGTTTGTCAACGGATAAAAATACTTTCTTGCAGTTATGTTATTCTCTGACAGTGCTACGAATACCTCATCTCTGTCAGCGCCAAATACTTTTTTATCAAACACAACAGGATAATATGCGTAATTTGACTTTACATCCGGCTGCACATCGTTAAGCTTGACCCCATCAATGCCGCTGAGATTACTGTTATATCGTTCCACCACAGCCCTGCGCTTTGCTATTTCCTCGTCAACATGACGAAGATTACAAATTCCCATTGCAGCACAGAATTCGTTCATCTTTGCGTTTGATCCGATATAATCTACATCCTCAGGCGAGGTTATTCCGAAATTCTTAAGGGAATACAGCACTTTTCCGAATTCCTCATCCTTGAAGCAGGCTGCTCCGCCCTCTATACTGTTGAATACCTTTGTCGCATGAAAGCTGAAGCAGGATACATCGCCAAAGCTTCCGATACCTTTTCCGCAGTATGTTTCTCCGAAGGTATGGGCTGCATCATATATTACCTTAAGTCCGTGCGCCTTAGCTATTCTGTCGATATCATCGACATTGCATATATTACCGTAAACATGAACCGGCATTATTGCGCAGGTCCTGTCTGTAATAAGGCTTTCTATCTTATTTGTATCTATAGTATATGTAACCGGGTCAATATCACAAAATACCGGCTCGAGTCCGTTTCTTATTATTGAATGAGTAGTTGAAGCAAATGTAAACGGTGTGGTTATCACCTCGCCGCTGAGCCGCAAAGCCTGAAGGGTAAGCTCCAGCGCCATATGTCCGTTTGTAAAAAGATCTATACTTTCCACGCCAAGATATTTTTTAAGTTCTGTCTGAAGCTGCTGATGCTTAGGGCCCATATTTGTCAGCCATCTGCTGTCCCAGACATCCTTTATTTCTCTAATATACTCGTCATATTCCGGCATGGACGAACGGGTAACAAGTATTTTATCCGTCATTATGATTCCTCCGATACATTAGCTTTCTTGTATTATTATTCCGGCTTCTTCCATTCACACTTTACGGCTATCCTCTTATTTGAAGAAAGCACAGGTATTTCGTCTACAAGTTCTATATCTATTATTGCATCATCACCCAGAAGATTCCTCAGTCTGTCTATTGCCGGTGTAAGATCTGCATCCTTTTCGGCATTGACTTTAAATACATAATTGAACTGAGTCTTTTGTATAAACTGCCACTGCTTTACTCCTTCTATTCCCCACATCAATACAAACACCTTTGCGGGAGAAATGAGCTTTCCGTCTGTGGTATAGATACAATCACGCTTACGTCCGTATATATCCTTAAGATAAGGCAGACTGTTTTCGTTGGCCTGCTCCATTATACCAAGGTCACCTGTATCATATCTGATCATCGGCAAAGCATAGTTAAACAAGTCAGTCACTACTATTCTTCCGACTTCACCCTTTTCTGCCGGCTCATCCCTGTCTGTCTTAAGACATTCAAAATAAAAACTGCCCCAGTTAAGATAATACTTTCCTCCGTCACCCATATCCTGAGCCATTATTCCAAGCTCCATATCTGCATAACGGCGGTACACCTTACATCCGAAAGCCTTCATGAGAAGCCGTCTATTATCATCCGACAGACCCTCTCCGGTTGTTATAACCGACTTCATCGTAAATACATCACTGCTTATATTATGCATAATAACATATTTTGAAATTTCTACAAGAGTAGTCGGCATACTGAGAAGTGTACGGGGCTTCTTTTCTATCAGCGTATCGACCATCCTGCCTATACTGTCATGGCTAAGATCAGATGAGTCAACGTAATATATATTTTCACGGTCCTCCTGCTCAGGTGTACGGTGAAGCTTTGCACTCAGTACACGGATAAACACCATTCTCTCATGTGTCGGATAATCTCCGCGTTCGCCGAATACATGCAAATCGGCTATCGTACGCTTACGCTTTTTCATATCCTGAATAACTGAAAACGGAATGCCTGTAGATCCGCTTGTCGAGGATATATGAACAGGCTCCATAAATCCGCCCTTTGCTTTATGCTGATCGTAATTTTCAAGAATATCACTTTTATTAACTACCGGAAATTCATCATCAGGTGAATATGAAGCGTAAAAATCCGTATGCGCTATTGCATGAGCCTTCAGATCACGGAATCTTTCCTTTACCCATTTCATATCCTGCGTTTCAATCACATTTTTTATCTGCTTATACTGATCAATTATATATCCGCCGTTTGCCCTGTCGTTTTCATTGAATTCTTCTCTACGCTGTTCAGGTGTCTTCATATTATCTCTACCATCCTTTTCTGTTACAGATCAACGTTCAAAGGTTAAATCCTGCCGAGGTAAACATCCTCTTTTATTTTTACCAGGCTATAAAGCATATCAATATTCGGTGTATAGATATCATATTTTTTTGCAAGCTTGCTGATATATCCGGCAATATATTCGTTTTCCGTCGGACGTTTGTTCAACACATCTTCCAGCATTGAAGTATGCTTTGAAACATTGAACGACAGGTAATAGTCTATCACGTCTTTTATATCATTCTCTGTAAGTGTGATACCCTGTGACGACGCTACCTTAATGAATTCCTCCATAGTTCTCACACAAAGTGTCTGCACTTCTTCTGACTGCTTGAACATACAGTAATCTATCCCGGTGATAGCTGTAATAGCATTACCGGCTACATTAAGCATAAGCTTTTTCCATATTTCTTTTTTTATTTCATTATCATAAAAACAATCAATCTCTGCTTCTTTCATAAGCTTCCATACAAACTCAGCATCTTCTCTGTATTCGCTGAATGATGAACCTATATGGAATGATCCGGGCTTCTGATATTCAAAAACATTTCCGCAGACTTTAGTATTCGGTCCTTTGGCAAAGCCCTCCAGTATAACATTGTCCGGCATATGCTTTTTAAAATAATCATAGCTGTAAACACCGTTTTGGAGCGGAATAATGATAGTTTCCTTATCGACAATTTCCTTGAGAAATTTTACGGTATTCTCTATGTGGTAATTCTTAACGCATACAAATACCACTCCCAACGGAACATCAAGCTGTTCCCTGTCCGAAACAATTCCCGGCCGAAAAGGCTCATTATTGATAACTAATCCTTTTTCCGTAAGAGTATATAGAAAATCCTTACTTGATAAAAGAACAAAGCGCTCTTTATATTTCTTGTACAGCAAATTTGCAAGTGGAGCACCAATCGCTCCAAGTCCGATCAAAGCGATCTTTGACTGATTATTCATAATTTGCTCTCCCTTTTAAACAATTAATAAAGCCTGTCAATAATATCCGTATCAAAATATCCTATTAACATATCACTGTTATTTTCATCATAAACCTTGAGGAGTCTATAGATTTCATTTATTGTTCCGATAAGTTCCCTTTTATCATTACTTACTATAAAGAACCGGCATATTATCTGTTTGAGAGTACCAAGGCCATCTACTGTATTGCCGTCCTCATAGCTCGGATTGACTGATACCACACCCGGAAGCTTTTCTATTTCTTCAAGACCTTCGATCCTTGATATTTTTCCGGTTTTCACAAGCGGTGACAGCTTACAGCACAGCTCTTTATGATCGGGAACAGCAAGTTTTTCCAAATCCTTTTCAGATACTCTTCCTGTCAGCGCAAGATTTATATACAGTTCCTTTGCATCTATACCCGAAACCTTTGACAAAACAAGGTGCTCCTGCGCACCGTTCAGACGATATCCCGGCTCATATGTACGTATTATACCGTTTTTATCTGCAAAGCACTGGAAAAATATAGAACCGTTTTTAAGTCCCAGTCCCTTTATCATATTTTTAACAGCCTGATCAGAATTTTCAAGATATGATCTGATATATCTTGAAGGGAAGATATAGCAGTTCGGCAGCTGCACAAGATCTCCGCCCGGCTTGTATGTATATCTGTCGCACATTCCGACAAAAATCGGATTACCGTCCTGCATTACATAGTAGGATATTACCTCATCGCCCGTCATATATTCTTCTATAAGATACTTCCCGCTTTTAGAAAAATTCAGCGCATAGCCGACTGCTTCTTCAAGCTCCTGTCTGTTTTTGCACACTCTTATTCCCTTTGAGCTGCAGCTGTCCACAGGCTTTACTATGACAGGAAACTCAATTTCATCCTCAAGTGAATATTCTCTGATCGTCGGCACTCCGTATTCACGGCATTTATCTTTAAAATAATCCTTGCGCACCATTGTTTCAAAAACATCTGCCGTTGAATAGCACGGCATATCAAGGCGTCTGCACACCTCACAGTATGCCGGCAAAAGCGCTTCGGCAACTCCAACAAGCACTCCGTCAACCTGATTATACTTCGCGAGCTGAACCAGTCCGTCAACATCAACTGCATTTACATTTTCGGCCTGATCTGCAAATTTCTTTGCATATGCATCGGGATTATTGTCCGTAACAATTGTATATATTCCCATTTTCTTAGCCTTTTTTATAAGACTTACCGTTTCGGGATTTGCCCCCATTATAAGAACTTTCTTCATACTGATTCACTCTTCTTTTCTTTTTTCTTTTTCTTGCTTATAAAAGATTTTATTGCGCCCTTCATATATACATATGATTCCAACTTGAACAGTGTGGAAAGAAGTATGTAAATAGCGACACCTGCTATCACCTGCAAACATAATATTACTATTACAGGTATACCTATCGGAATAAATTCAATAAGCTTTACGCATACACCCATAAACACAGCAATCATAATTCCCGGAAGTATATCCTTCAGCTGTTCGAGATAACTGTAATTCATAAGCTTTTTATTCGGAAATGAATTTATTATCTGACTTACAACACTGGTAAACAGCAGACTGTATGCCATTATCATTACACCGAACTGTATTGTGACAAGCATTACTGCAAGCCCTATTGATTTTTTTATAATCTCAAGAATAAGAAACATATCGCTTCTGCCCATTGCCTTGATAGCGTTCAGATTCGCCGTATGTATCGGATAAAACATATATGTAATACAGAATATCTGCAAAAACGGTACACATGGGAGCCATTTGTCTGTCAGAACGACCGATACCACTGTATCGGCACAAAAAGCAAGTCCCATCATAATAGGTGCCATTATATACGTGCTTGTTTTGATCGCACGGCGGGTCATCTGTTTAACGCGTACAGAATCATCCTGTGCTTTGGACATTGTCGGTAAAAGAACACTGTCTATAGATGTATTTATGTTTGTTACAATAATATTCGGAAATTGCTTGCCTTGATTATAATACGCAAGATCTGATTTTGAATAGAACTTTCCGATAATAAGCTGACGCAGATTATTATAAACAGTATCTATCAGTGCAGAAACAAGCAGTTTCCAACCATAAGAAAACAAACCCTTCAGACGTTCAAAAGAAAACATCAACTTCGGTCTCCATTTTACGGTGAACCAAAGGACAATGGTATCAATAATCAGATTTGTAAGCTTCTGCGCAATCAACGCCCAGACACCGCAGCCAAGCAGCGCAAGTCCTATACCTGCAAAAGCTGATGCAATAGTACCTCCGAGTGTTGCCCAAAAAAAGCGCTTGAACTGCATTGTTCTTGAAACATATGCCTGCTGTACATTTTTCAGTCCCGATACAATAACCATCAGACAAAGGACCCTGACTATTGCTGTAAGGGAACCATCGTTATAAAAAGCTGCAATAAGCGGTGAACAGAAAAACATTATTGCATACAAAACAAGACACCATACTACGTTGAACCAGAACACAGATGAAAAATCCAGATCATCAGCATCTTTTTTTTGTATCAGCGCATTTCCGAGTCCGCTGTCAACGAAAACCTGTAATATTTGAGAAAATACAAGTACAAGAGCTATTGTACCGTATGCTTCAGGCGCAAGAATTCTCGCAAGAACTATTGAAACTATAAATTGTATTATCTGAGCTCCGCATCTCTCTGCAAAACGCCAGAGAAAATTTGACAGAACCTTCCCTGATGATGTTTGTTCCTTAGCCATTCAATACAGCCTTTCCTTATTTCAATTAAGTCTTTCCCTTTTTCAGCATCCTTTTTATCCTGTTAAACATGTTGTAATGCCTGCATTTTAATCCAAGAACCATCCTGCTGTATCCATTACCGCATTTCAGCTTCTTTATTTCCCCTGATTTTACGATCTCACGCAATGCCTTAGCGTCACCCTTGCGGTAATTCTGCTTTATTTTTAACTGGCAAACCAAAAAGTCTATCTGTCCGTCATATTTGTGATCTGTAAACTCCTTCAGCCCGTCATATAAAAGATAATACCTATTACAATTATTATCATAACGCTTTGTATCATTTTCCCAAAGTGTTGTAGAAGAATTTGCAACTCCACGTCTGTATACTGCTGTTATCTCATCAATAAAATGAGCGTAGCCATAGCTTGTCATTGCAAGCTTTACATATTCATCTCCGGTAAATGCGCCATCCGGCATTTCCGGAAAAACATTCCCGTTACGGAATACAAAAGTTGCGGTCGGAATAAAACCGAGCAATGCAAGCTCTCCGAAATCAAAATCCGTCTGACCCTTTTTTAACTTGCTGTATTTGTTCCATGGGACCATGCGCTGTTTTTCCACAACACCTTCAATTTCAGTACGCGCATTTGTAAAACAAAATGTACAATCCGGATGTTCTTCCATATATGTGATCTGCTTTTGAAGCTTTTTTTCGTCAACCCAATAATCATCGCCTTCGCATACGGCAACATATTTTGCCTTTGACCTTTCACGGTTCTGTCTTATCGGCTTTAATCCTCTTGAGGCCTGATTGACTGTCTGATATACAGGCTTAATCAGTTCAGGATATTTTTTTTCGTATTCTTTAATGATATGAGGAGTGTTATCATTTGAAGCATCATCATAAACCAACACTTCATATTCAAAATCAGTTTTCTGGTTAACAAACCCGTCCAGAGCGCTCCTGACATATCTTTCATGATTATATGTATTGCAGCATATGCTTACAAGCGGTGCCATTTGATCCTTCTCCTTATGCATTATCTTTTACTAAAACAGGTTTATTCTTTGCTACAAGTTCCAGATTTATATTTATATAATACAGTGATATTGTCAGCAACCCTCCGAATATTAACAGATTTCGGCTGATACCCATTAACAGCAGACTTACCAAAAGAATACTGCACCACGTATATCTGTTTTTCATATCGCTAATAAGAAGTCTGATATAGAACACTGCCATAGCGCCAACTGCAAAGAAACCGCCGTTGTGCAGAAGCACAACATATGAACTGTCTGCAATATGCTCACCTTCAATGCTCACCGGACCCACACCGAAAAACGGATGCTCCATTGCTACCTGCAAAGTTCCGGTAATGTAACCCTGTTGATCATCTGAGCCAAATCTTGTAGAAAATGCCTCCAACGGATCCTTCAGATATCTTAAATATCTAAAGATTTCTATTTTGGCAATTGCATCAATATTCAAAAAGAACATCATCATCATTAATGCTAATATTAACCCGAAAACAATACCCTTAAGACTTATTTTTTTTAGGTTAAAAATTATATACATTACAAGTAAAACAGGCAGCATAAGAAAGAATACCTTACACTGTGCAAAAAATCCGAGAATTATACAAGCTGACACAGTTATTTTCGGATATTTAAAGATTTTCCTGTCTGTTGTATACTGTATTACAACAAACGCCATTACAAGTATAAGAAAACAACTGAAATTCATTGGGGTGTCAAATAATCCGAAATAACGATAATATCGTCCTTTATAAAAACCACTTCCCCAACTGTTTATATTCTTGTAGTTTGTATAACCTCTTGATGTTGCTCCGTAATAAAGCTGATAACAAATATCATACATTTTCATAGGCATAAATCTTTGCAGCAATACAGCAACTACATTCATCACTACCAGTATCGACAAACCTTTGCCGATCGTAGAATCCAATTCATCAGTAGATTTTATATCAAACGAAAGCATAGCTACATAAATAGCCGCTACATTCCTTATGAGTCCGAGTACTGAAACAATAAATCCGCTATAAGCAGCAGTATTGCCGTTAATTAACCATCCGACAGTATAGAATACTATCCACAGTCCCATCAGCAAGGCAAATCCGTTAAGTTTTCTTATAGGCAGTTTACCGTTCTCACGTATAACAAGCAGTACCATTAGAAAAAATATGTAAAAATAGGAGGAATCAAATGTCAGCGAACCTATTTTTATATACGGTGCCACTACAAAATACACTATTTCCGTTATTACGGGATTTTTACCTTTAAAAATAAACCAAGCAGTCAATATACAAAAAAATGCCAATATCAAGTAATTCATTCCGCAGCATTTCTCCCATCGATCTCGAAAATACAACTTCATGATCAGCCTTCTGCTGATCTGTGCGCTCAACTCCCGAACATTTTCAGGAATACATTTACATCATTCTTTTATACAAATCAATATACTTATCGCACATCTCATCTGAGGAAAACATTTTTGATTTTTCAAGCGCTGCCTCTCCGAGTCTTTTTCTGACATCCTCATTTTCTATCAGATAACATATCTTTTCTGACAAATCACTTTCATCTATTTCGCTTATAAGTCCTGATATATTATCCTCCACCATATCAGGCACCCCGCCTACTGCTGTTACAACGCAGGGCATTGCGCTTGCCATAGCTTCGATCAGAGTGATCGGCATACCTTCCCATTTTGAAGGCAGAATAAAAATATCAGATGAATTCAGTTCCTTATATGGATCATCAGTCAGCCCTTCAAAAACTATTTTACTGTCTATTTTAAGTTCCTCAACCTGTTTTTTCACGCTGTCCAGCAATTCGCCCTCTCCGAAAAGCGACAATTTGCTTTCAGGATGTTTTTTACAAACATCAACCATAGCGCGAACTATCATCTCGTGATTTTTCTGTTCCTGAAATCTTCCGATATGTATTATTCTGACTCTGTCATTCTTTTCCTTGTAATCTTTTTTTACCAGGCATTTATCAAGCGGTATTCCATTAAAAATCATTGGAACGCTGTCTGATCCAAGATCGTAAAAAAGCATGATCGATTCTTTTATCAGCGGACTTATAGCCACCGGCTGTACTTTTCCTTTGCGGAACAGCTTTCTCTCCAGCTTCAGATTGATCGGGGTAGTTTCTCTGTCCGCAAGGTTATGGACCGTATGCACAAGTCTTTTATATTTTGTAGCTTTGACTGCAAAATATGCATATTTTAACGCATACGAATGTGTATGTATGATATCGGGCTTTTCCTTTTTGATCAGCTTTCTGAGCCGAAGTATTGCTCTCGGATCAAAACCGCTTTTCTTATCAAGAAAATAAACCTTTATCCCCGCTGAATTCAACCTTTCAACGATAGGCGTATTTATATTATAAAGACTGACAATGATTGGTTCCTGGCCTTTTCCTTTAAGCTTTGACGATAAATTCTCGACCATGATCTGGGCACCGGCAAGCTTAAGTTCCGGCACAACATGCATTATTCTCATTTTATTTCTCATTATCCTTTTCATTTATATAGTCGTACAGCTTTTTATAATTTTCTACTGCACGAAAATGTGTTTCCCAGAATTCCCGGCAGGATTCTCTTTTTACGGACATATTACCATTTCCGGCAAAATTCTTTATTATATCTGCAAGCTCATTTGTTTCAAAATCTGACGGTATCAGTTTACCTGTTACGCCGTCTATAACGATCTCTTTCGTTCCGCCGACATCTGTTCCGACACACGGGATACCAAAGCTTATTGCTTCCATGATTGATACCGGAAGTCCCTCGCTGCTGCTTACATTCACAAGCAGATCAAACGGTTCCTTCTGATACAGTTTCATTATATCTTCGTTTTTCATATTACCGGTAAAAATATATCTGATGTTTCCAAGCTGTTTTTCAGCCTGCTGTTTCAGATCTTCAAACAAACTGCCGTCACCGATATGTGTCCATTCTATATCAATCTCATAATGATCAATCATATGAAGTGCTTCAACTATTTTATTTACTCTCTTTACAGGCTCAACTCTTGAACAGCTCACTATTCTGAATACACCGTCACTGCTTCCTTTACCAATTCCGTGATCAAGCGTTCCAAGCAATGCAGTTCTGACATTATTGCTCCTGTCCGGATATAATTTCTTTAAATACGCTGTGCCGTTATCCGAACACGGGAATACTTCGTCGTATGTATCAAGAAAAAGCTTACGATACGGCAGATAACCCGCTTTATTCTGATCAGCATACAGATCATATCTGTGTGCTCTCGTAAACATTTTCACCGGCTTTGCTATTTTCTCAGCGATCAGTGTACCAACTCTTGCTGTCATAAAAAACCAGTAACTGTAAAGCATATACGGCTCCTTCGTTACATCATCCGCATAATGCTTTTCCTTTATTTCATTGAAGATCCGCTGACTTTTTTCCTCAAAGTAAGTCAGAAATGCTTTTCTTGTTAATCCCTTACATTCTTTTTTTTCTTTTTTGAAATTGCCGTCATACGACAGCTTTTTCATCATACCCTTAATTATGTCCTTCTTTTTTGAATTTGCAGCTACTTTATGCACAGTTACATTCTCAGGCACCTTCCTAATCACATTGCTATCCTTTTCCGGCACCTCACAAGCAATAATTGTAATATTATCATAGTATTCCGAAATAACCTTTATCTCATTCTCTATAAATGCCTCTCCCGTACCATATGGGAAAAACTTTGTAAGCATAAGCAAATTCATTTTATCACCACAATTACACTTTTTTATGACGTTTCTTTTTGCCCTTTTTAAAATACAATCTTTTCCACACTGCAAGCGTCGCATATCTGACAAAGCAATAGCAGCTGAACGGAATCGACAGATGCTCTATATCTCTGTATAAGCTCCACACGCCCTTTACTGCCTTTACTTTATTGCTTGACAATGAATTATCCGTTCGCCTGTACTGGGCAAGCACTTCATCCAACCCATAGCAGTCATGTCCTGCCTTGAGTATCTGAAGCCATGTCGCAGCATCCTGTCTGCGCCTTATATCCGGCATAACAAGACATTCCTTATCTACAATTTCCGTATCAACCATGATCCCTACTGTCTGAAGAAGGTTGTTTGTCAGAAAACCAACATAATCCACTTTAGGCAGCATGTGTATCTGCTTGTTAAGATCATTTCCTTTATCATCAATAACCTCATACGACGTACAGCTGAATCCTGCTTTTTTTTCCCTCATGAATTTTATTTGTTTTTCAAGCTTATCCGGCAGCCATATATCGTCGGCATCAAGATATGCTATATACTTTCCTGTTGAATTTCGCATCGCAAGTGTCCGTGCAGCTCCGGCGCCCTGATTAGTTTCCTGTTTTATCAGCCTTATCCTGTTATCCTTTTCAATAAAGGATTCAATTATTTCACAGGTATTATCTTGTGAGCAGTCATCTACTATTATCATTTCCCAATCGTCATATGTCTGATTCTGCACAGATCTTACAGTTTCTGATATATACTTTGCGCTATTATATGATGGAGTTATTACTGTTACTTTATTTCCCATTTCACACAACCTATCAATCTCTTCCAAACAAATCTCTGGTATATACCTTTCCGATCACATCGTCAAGACAGCTGTCATAACGATTGGCAATAACAGCCTGAGATTGCTCCTTGAATTTCTTCAGATCATTAACTACCTTACTGCCAAAGAATGTACTTCCGTCCTCAAGTGTCGGCTCATATATGATCACTGTTGCTCCCTTTGCCTTTATCCGTTTCATAACGCCCTGTATGGAGCTTTGGCGGAAGTTATCGCTGTTGCTCTTCATAGTAAGTCTATAGACACCGATAACGCATTGTTTTTCAGTATTTGCATCATAATCTCCGCGGTTATAATAATCGTAGTAGCCTGCTATGCTAAGAACACGGTCAGCAATAAAATCCTTTCTTGTTCTGTTACTGTCTACTATTGCTTCTATAAGATTCTGCGGCACATCCCTGTAATTTGCAAGAAGCTGTTTGGTGTCTTTTGGCAGGCAATAGCCTCCATATCCAAACGAAGGATTATTATAATGTATTCCTATTCTCGGATCAAGGCACACACCATCTATGATCTGATGAGTATTCAAGCCCTTCATTTCCGCATAGGTATCAAGCTCATTAAAATAAGAAACTCTGAGTGCAAGATATGTATTGGCAAAAAGCTTTACGGCTTCCGCCTCGGTAAAGCCCATAAATAATGTATCTATTTCCTCTTTTATTGCGCCCTCCTGCAAAAGCTCTGCAAAAGTATGCGCTGCCTTTACTAATCTTTCATCTTCCATATCCGTACCTACTATTATACGGCTTGGATAAAGATTATCATACAATGCCTTTGACTCTCTGAGAAATTCCGGACTGAAAATTATATTTTTCGATCCGGTTTTCTCTCTTATTGATTTAGTATATCCTACCGGTATAGTTGATTTTATTACCATTATTGCGTCCGGATTATATTTCATTACCAATCCGATCACTGTTTCTACAGCAGATGTATCAAAATTCTGTGTTTTGCTGTCGTAATTTGTCGGTGCCGCTATCACTACAAAATCCGCATTTCTGTATGCATATTCCGCATCAAGTGTAGCTGTAAGATCAAGCTCTTTTTCAGAAAGATATTTTTCTATATATTCATCCTGAATAGGAGACTTCCTTTGGTTGATAAGCTCTACCTTCTCGGGAATAATATCTACTGCATATACCTTATTGTGCTGTGACAGCAAAGTTGCAATTGAAAGTCCCACATATCCCGTTCCAGCAACTGCTATTTTATACATTCTATCACCCATTCTCACTATGTTTTATATATCTAATTGACTACATCTTCATTTTTGATTCAAATATTTAAATACTCCAATTCACTCTGACCGCGAAGCTCATTCTTTTTTTCTCTAAGCATAAGCTGATTTACAGTTTCTCTCGCTGATTTTCCATAGTTTACCACAAGATTTACTGCCTTTATTATTGGCATATCAACATCGTATTTCTTCATAAGCTCCATTGCTGCCGGTATAGCATTTATTCCTTCAACTACCATTCCGACTTTTTCTACTGCACCCTTTGTAGTCATTCCCTGTCCTATATACTGACCGCAGCAATTGTTCCTGCTGTGCATACTTGTGGCTGTAACTATGAGATCACCTATTCCTGTCAATCCGTAGAATGTCTGTTCAAGACAGCCCATTGCCACACCAAGCCGTGTGATCTCCGCCAAGCCTCTTGTGATCAGCGCAGCCCTCGTATTATCCCCGTAGCCAAGTCCTGTCAGGATTCCCGAAGCAAGCGCTATTATATTCTTAAGCGCGCCGCAAAGCTCTGCTCCCTTTATATCCGGATTTGTATATACTCTCATGCAGGTATTCATGAAAATATCCTGCACTTTTTCAGCAGTACTGATATCCTCGCATGCTGATACTATTGCAGTCGGCATATCCAATGCGACCTCTTCAGCATGTGTCGGACCTGAAAGCGCAACGAGTCTGACAGAAGTTCCGGGCTTTTCCTTACGGAACACATCCTCTATAACTTCTGTCATTGTAAAAAGTGTTTCCCTCTCTATACCCTTTGCCACGCTCACGACAATTTGCCCCGTCCTGACATAAGGCAGCGACTGTACTGCCGTAGCACGTATATAAACCGACGGAACCGCAAAAATCAGTATATCCTTATCTTTACATACATCCTCTATACTTTTTGTAAAACCAACTTCAACGGGTATACTCACTCCCGGAAGCTTAGGATGTATTCTGTTTTTTTCAAGCTGGTCTATTTCCTGTCCGAGTGCCGACCATACAGTAACATCATGTTCGCTGTTTGCAAGCATTCTTGCAAGTGCTATTCCCCATGTTCCCGCACCCAATATTCCGATTTGACTCATTTCGTATACCTTCCCGATCATTCAGAGTTACACCAATCAAATCTGGCATTCAACAAAAACACATTGGCTTTTCAATACCGTTCTACTCTGTGAATACACCTGTTTTTTGTGAAACAAATATCCTTTTTATGAATTCTCATAGTACAACATATTAATTATACTATCACTTCATGAAATAGTCAACGAATAATCCTATTTTCGCCTATTTTGACAAAACATTAATACCATACATTCCAAATATGGACAAATTATTCTATATGGATTATTACGGTTTTATCAGGTTTTATAAACTGATTACAGCTCTGCACAAAGCACTTTCAGGAATCGTCAATTATTCAGCAACCGCTTTATTCATTGCCGAAATTGTATTTTTTTAAGTTATATAATAGTTACTAAATACATATATACTAATAAATCATATATTTTCAGGTTCTTTCCGACGTATCGGTTCCGGCATTTCTGATAAACGAATAATTCAGAGGATATGACGGATAGCTTATCTGATACGGTATTACTCTCAGATTTGCAGTTTTTTTTAGATCTTCTATACCTAACGGCTCAAAAGGTGTTCCGGGGACATCAGAATACTCCTTAACTGAATACTTTCTTTCTGACATAACTATCACCTCAAAAAATGATTTGCAATGCATAAATGTCATTACGCAGATAGTATATGCAGCTTTTATATTCTCATATTCAATATGCTCTGGTTTTCATCGATGTGTACAATTCCGGTTTGATCAGAAAAGAACTTTTGTATCATCAAGGAGGTCGGATTTTGTTAATTCTCGGTTTTTCGAAAATAAATCTTAAAAAACATCTCATCATTTGCATTATTGCTGCAACTTTATTCATTATGGTAGCAAGCGTTATTCTTACTGCTGTTCATCAGAAAAAACATACTCTATTCATTAACGGCAAAGAATACTCGGCCAACATAAGAACATCAGCGGATCTTTATGATTTCGCTGAAAATCTAGGAATAAAGCTAAGTACGGAACAGGTACATTCCAAAGATATTATCATACCGTATGAATTCAGCGACATTCTTGAATATTATAACTCACTACAAATAAAAACCGGGTCGGATCTGCGCCGTTATAAAGGAAAAAAATGCACATTGTTTACCTTTAGTATTTCGGATTATGAAAAAGATAAAAAACGTGTTATGGATATTATAACATACAACGGTTTCATTATTGCTGCGGATATAAGAAATGAAAATATACCGGGAAATATCGTAGGATTTTAATCAATTTTACTATATTGTCATGATATTATAATACTATAATATCACTTGTAGATTTATTAGCACAAAAGGACTCTTGACAGTAAAAATCTAAAATGTTATCATATTTATTAGGCTGAATAAATTATTATATGACAATTTAATGTTACTATTGTGTCAATAATAGTATTAAACAGCAAATTAAATAAACAAGGAGAAGAAAAATGCTGCTTGAAAGATATTTACCGAGGATCGAATTCGATTCATACGAGGATTTCAAAAAGAATTACAAAGTAAATGTTCCTGATGATTTTAATTTTGGTTTTGATATCGTGGACGAATGGGCAAAGCAGGATGAAAATAAAAAGGCCCTTGTGTGGTGTAATGATCACGGTGAAGAAAAAATATTTACTTTCAAGGATATCAGTCTTCTTTCTAATAAAGCTGCTAACTATTTTAAAAGCATCGGCATAAAAAAAGGCGATGTTGTTATGATGATAATGAGAAGGCGCTGGGAGTACTGGATCTGCGCTGTCGCTCTGCATAAGCTGGGGGCAGTTATGATACCCGGTACACTTCAGCTTACCAAAAAGGATATTGTTTACCGTGCAAACGCTGCTTCTGCGCGTGCTATTGTTTGTGTAAACGATGACTTTGTAGTTTCACAAACTGAAAAATCTCTTGCTGAATGTCCTACTATCAAACACAACATTGTTGTAGGAGAACCGCGTGACGGTTGGGAATTCTTTGAAGATAAAATAGAAAACCAATCTGATGTTTTCGCTCGTCCGACCGGTAATGAAGCCACAACAAAAAATGATGTCATGCTCGTATATTTTACATCGGGCACAACCGGCATGCCTAAAATGGTTCAGCACAGCTTCTCTCATCCACTCGGCCATATTGTTACTGCTAAATACTGGCAGCAGGTTCAGGAAAACAAATTGCACATGAGTGTTACCGATTCAGGCTGGGCTAAATTCGGATGGGGAAAGATCTATGGCCAATGGATCTGCGGCGCTGTGATCTTTGCATACGATATGGATAAATTCATCCCGGCGAACCTGCTTGAAAAAATGTCGCATTACAAACTTACTACCTTCTGCGCGCCTCCTACAATGTACCGTTTTATGCTGTTGGAGGATGTTGCTTCATATGATCTTTCTTCAATACAGCATTGGTGTACAGCCGGTGAACCTCTGAACCCCGAAGTAAACAATAAATGGTACAAGCTTACAGGCCATAACATTTACCAGGGCTTCGGACAGACTGAGGGCAGTGTACTTATGGCGGATTTCCAATGGGACGATATCAAAATCGGCTCAACAGGCAAACCCTCGCCGCTTTACGATATAAAGCTTCTTGACAATGACGGCAATGAAGTCGGAGTCGGAGAAGAAGGCAACATCTGCGTTATGGATGTAAAAAACAATCCCCCGACAGGACTTTTCACCGGATATTACTGTAATCCTGAAATGACAAATGAGCTTCTGTTGGGAAAATATTACAATACCTGCGATATGGCATGGCGTGACAGTGATGGTTATTACTGGTTCGTAGGCAGGAACGACGATGTTATCAAATGTTCCGGTTACCGTATCGGTCCGTTTGAAGTAGAAAGCGCATTACTGGAGCATGATGCTGTTGTTGAATGCGCGATCACAGGCGCTCCCGATCCTGTCAGAGGTCAGGTTGTAAAAGCAACTATTGTACTTAAGAAAAACTATTCTCCAAGTCCTGAGCTGATCAAGGAATTGCAGGATCACGTAAAGAAATCGACCGCGCCATATAAGTATCCTCGTGTCATCGAATTTGTCGACGAGCTTCCCAAAACAATCAGCGGAAAAATAAAACGCGCACAAATACGTCATGAAGACGAAGAGGCTGTCAGAGTCAAAGATGAATGTCAGCCTAATCTTCAATAAAAACATCTCCCTTCGGGTTATTTGACTCGAAGGGAGATGTTTCTGTTGCTTTTCTGAGCGAATTTTGATAAAATATGTAAAAACACTGAGAAGTAAACAAAGCTATGACAGAACTTGAAAAAATTCAATATGCTTCGATATGTTAAACGCCTGTTTTTCGTCAGCGGAATATAAAGCAATAGAACATGAGAGAGCGGTAAGCGTAGACGCAAGAGCAGTTATCGCGGAGGATTAATGTGACAAAGGAGTAAAACAATGGCATTTGATTACAAGAAAGAATACAAGGAATTTTATATGCCGAAAAACAAGCCGTCTATCGTGACTGTGCCGCGGATGAACTATATTGCAGTACGCGGACAGGGCAATCCCAATTGTGAAGACGGAGAATACAAGCAGTCTATCGGTTTGCTGTACGGCATCGCTTATACTATAAAAATGAGCAAAAAGACAGATTATCAGATTGACGGTTATTTTGATTACGTTGTACCTCCCCTTGAGGGCTTCTGGAGGCAGGAAGGTATAAACGGCATAGACTATTCACGCAAGGATGATTTCCGTTGGATATCTCTGATACGTCTGCCGGATTTTGTGACAAAAGCGGATTTCAATTGGGCTGTCAATGAAGCGTCGAGGAAAAAGAAAACCGACTTTTCCAAAGTGCAATGGTTCACCTATGACGAGGGTTTGTGCGTACAGTGTATGCACATCGGCTCATACGATGATGAGCCTGCGACTGTTGAACTAATGGACAGTTATGCACGGGAAAACGGTTATGTAACCGATATATCGGACACACGTTATCATCATGAGATTTATCTCAGTGATGCAAGAAAGGTCACTACCGAAAAGCTAAAAACAGTTATCAGACATCTGATCAGAAAAGCAGATGATTAACGCTGCGAATATCATAACGGGCTTCTGTATTGTTTTCAGTGTAGCCCTGTTGTTCTGTTGTGTATTTTCACCTGTGTTCTAAGTAGGCTAGTGCAAATTCAAGGGCAGACCATTCAGTTTCACAGAGTATCTCGATACATCAGCAAAGCTTTTCAAGCAGAAAGAAAAAGCTGAATTTTTCTATTATCTGTTTTCGGAATCGGGATTTGATGATAACCTAACTACCGAAGCTGAGAAAGATGATCATCTAATGCTTGTAGGGCTTGAGGATGTTGTGAATGGTATTTGATTTGCTGTCAAATGCTTGGATAGAAAACTTATAGTAAATGACAAAATAAATTGCTCTATGTCATTCCGAACAAAGCGAGGAATCTTTGAAAGCTTCTTCGTTCTTCCAAATGACAAAAGGAAATTTTCATTGACGTTTACTATAGTTCTATTGTATGAAAAAGACAAAAATTCTGTTGGTGAGAATTGCTTTTTTTTTTAAATATGTTATAATATAAGAAATTACATACTAAATCACAATTGCAAAGTGATAATGGCTGATGTGACAGTCTTTTTGAGTGGTTATTGTCAAGAATGTTATCTTTGCATTGTATTGTTGCCACCATATTATAAAGGAGAGTCAAAATATGTTTGAGAATGATGAATCATACTTATCAACTGATGTCTGCCCTTTGGTAAATGAACTAAAGAGGCTGAAAAAATCATCATCAGAAGCGGTTGATAACGATGAAGAATTTTCTCCATTTAAGATGTATATGCATATTCATCGCTCTTTAGAGGATGATCTTGTCAATAAAATAGAACAGGCAAAAAAGAGGGCCGGCAAGAGCTTAATTTTGGTATGCGGAAATGTAGGAGATGGAAAGTCTCATGTAATTTCTTATCTCAAGCACACACGCAGTGATCTGCTTGATGGATTTATTATTCACAATGACGCAACCGAAAGTAGGTCTCCTAATCGAGATGAAAAAGAAGAACTGGCTATGGTATTACATAATTTTCGTGATGATTGTATAGCCAATGATTCAGATGATAAAATAATCGTAGCGATCAATCTCGGTGTTTTGTCCAATTTCATTGATTCGGAGAAAGGAAAAGGACGAGTGTTCTCTAAACTTGCTGAATATGTCAATAGTAACAATATTCTAATTGATAATATTGTTGAGGAAAGCAATGAACAGAATAGTTGCTTTTTTCATATTAATTTTGGAGACTATCATATCTTTAGGCTTAATGACGGAAGAATCGATTCTCCCTACATAGAAGAAGTTATAGATCGAATCGTTTTTGCAAGCGATAAAAATCCTTTTTATCTAAGCTATAAAAGATGCAGTGAATGCTCCGTTGAACATTGTCCTGTAAAAGCAAACTTTGAAATGCTGCAAAATAAAAAGGTTGTCAGCGGTATTATCAATATTTTGATTGAAACAATATTTAAGGATAAAGTAATACTGTCAACAAGAGAATTGCTTGACTTTTTCTATGATATTATTGTCCATCCGGATTTTAATAAATCCAAGTTATTAAAATCTAAAAATAAACCTGAGCAGTTTATCAAGTATTGTTTGCCAAGCCTTATGTATGAACATGAGGAGGCATCGATGCTGTTGTCACATTTAACGAAGTATGATTTCATCAATCAAAGAACTGAACAATTTGATGGAATCACAACCAAATTTAATACTACTGATAAACTGACCGAAATGTTTGAGTTTTATATTGATGGCAACCCAATTTTAAACCAGATATTTAGTTTTGATATAAATACATTATGTGAAGGTTCGGCTTCTAAAAGCAAAGAACTAAAGAAATCTTTATTCGTATTATTTACGAGACTATGTAAAATCACGCCTAAACAATCTGATTTCTCAATCGTGAATGAAGAATTTAATGATTTTATAGCTGATTTGTACTGTTGGATTCGGCAAGACAAAAAGAAACTTCAAAAGATATATAAAACTGTAGAAAAATGTATATATGAATGGAACGGCGGTTCTTACGGGAACAAATGCATAAATCTTAGAAGTGATGTCGATGGATACATTGTATCAACGAAGCTTGACCTTGAGCCTGATTTAAGCCGATTCACAAGCCCTCTTCCTGATGAACAGTTTGATAGATTCCCTTCCTACATTAATTTGGTATTTACAAAAAAGAATGAAAAAGAAAAAGCAGCGACGATTTCTATTGACTACGATTTGTACAAGATGTTAAAACTTGTCGAGAATGGGTATCGTCCCTCTGCTAATGATAACAATCACTATATCGGTTTCCTGACTTTTATAAATCGTTTGGCTGAATTTAGCGGTTTTGACGAGGAAATTATAATCCAAAGCTATATCAGAGATGAGAATAAGCAGTTTACCCTAAGAAAAGACGGATTTGGATATACTTTTAGCGAGGTGAAATAAATGTACCACATCGATCAACAAGTTTTTA
>CACYDC010000310.1 GCA_902773025.1 uncultured Ruminococcus sp. | reverse complement strand
TAATATCTCCGATGTCACATTGTAAAGCTGTGCAGATTTTCACTAACACATCAGTTGTAACATTTTCATTTTTCCCTAACTTAGCCATAGAAGCATGGCTGATTCCTGCCGCTGCACACAGATCTTTCTTTTTCATGTCTTTATCAATCAGCATTTTCCATAGCTTTTTATAACTAACGGACATAATATCTACCCCATTAAAGAAGTTTATCACTTCAATTATCACTGAACAAAATTCAGCATTCGCTGAATTTAACTACAGTATAACATATTTCGGTAAAGTTTTCAATGATGATTTAAAGAAATAATAGACATCATGTATGTCATAGAAAAAAGTATGCTATATCATTATTACTTCAGCCTGATTTTTCAGGTGAAAACATATATCTTACCTTGATTTTTTTATTTTTGAATGATAGAATAAACTCAATATGATAGCAGAGGCTCAGTTCATTTGATATTGAAAAGCAAATCCATCAATGTTTGAAAATTATAGAATTCAACACCATGAAAAAATGTATATGACCAAAACAATCTCTAATTCAATTGAAATAAAAGTGCTCTAAATGACCTTTTCATTTAGTGTCATTACCACAGGGAGGATAATATGGCAGGAAAGTTTAAGAGAAAACTATTTTCTGAAATAAAACTTGATGATCCATTTTTTGATTCACTTAAATCAGACTATCCCGGAACTTCAAGTAGCACTGGTTTTATAGAATGGTTTAATAGGAAAGCTGCAGAAGGAAAGAAAGCTTTGGTCTTTGAAGATCATCAAGGTATAGGTGCTTTTATAAATTTAAAGCCGAATGAATCAGAAGAAATAATACTTGACAATGGCTCAATTTTACCAAATGAAGCTCGTCTTAAAATCACTACGATCAAAATTGATGAACGTTATCGACACAGAAGGATTGGCGAGGGTGCGCTAGGATTAACTCTATGGCAGTGGAAAGATCTTGGCACAAACGAAATCTATGTAACCGTATTTGAAAAACACATTTCCCTCATCTATTTGCTCGAAAAGTTTGGTTTTGTCCATGTTGGCAATAACCTCAACGGTGAAAGGGTTTACATTAAAGATCGGAGAAATCTTGATTTTAGCGATCCTTGCAAGGCATTTCCATTTATAAGCAATCAAATGAATCATGCTGGCTGTTTAGCCATTGATATGAAGTATCACGATACAATGTTTGCTTCATCAGAACTTGCAAATACATTACAAGAACGTGTAGATTTATGCGTAGCAAACGGACTGAAAAAAGTATATATTGGACACCCGTATAGTTTGGCATTTAAGATTAATGAACCCGTGTTAATTTATCGAAGATACACTGGAAACAATGGGCGACCGGGATACAAATCAGTTATAACCTCATACTGTATTGCAACCCGTATTGAACAAATCAAAACGAACGGATATGCTTTATATACTTTTGAAGAGTTCATTCGCATGGTTGGTAACAAATCCGTATATGAATTGGCGGAGTTAAAAAAACAATATGATACTTCACCTTCTCTAACATTGATAGAGCTTCTCTATTATGGTTACTTTGGTGCAGGAAATAACGTTAATTGGCAATGGCTTAAAAACAATGGCTGCTGGTTTGATGCTCATCCGATGAGTTTTCATTATTCGAAAGAGCAATTTAAAAAAATACTGTGGGAGGGTAACATCGATGTCAACAATGTTATTGTCGATTAAGCCGAAATATGCCAAGATTATTTTAGAAGGCAAAAAGCAATATGAGTTCAGGAAAAGCAAACCCAAAAGCGAAGTTGATCGAATTATTTTCTATGCATCATCGCCTCAAAAGCAAGTAGTTGGAGAAGCCGCTATTGAAAGAATAATTGAAGGAACTCCTAAAGATATTTGGGAAATAGCAAAAACCGCCGCCGGAATAACCAAAAAGATTTACTATTCTTACTATGAAGGAAAAGACAAAGCCATTGCATACAAATTAAAAGATGTAATTATTTATGAAACTCCAAAAGCACTTTCAGATTATGGAATCAGTCAAGCACCACAATCTTTTATATACCTTGACTGAAATAATCCAACAATTGTATATTAACTCAGCATCGATATCGTAATTAATTGTACTTCATCGGTGCTGAATTTTTACAACTCAAACCCATCCGTAATCCCGTTGAGCATCTTCATGTCGCGCTTGACGTAGTAGAGCTCAGTGATTTCCGAGGTGGTGTGACCGAGTAGGTCGGCTACTTGGCGCGGTGTCAGCGACTTGATGTTGCCGTTTTTGTCTTTCGTGCCGTTGATCAATCGGGTGGCGAAGGTGTGACGGAGGCTGTGTAAACCTTTTGTTTCGATGCCGGCTGCTTTGAGGATTCTGTAAAATCTTTTGCGAAAGTTGACGGGGCGGGTGACTTCGCCGTGCTCGTCGGGAATGAGCGGGCTGTCCTCGCCGAAGTAGAATTCTTTGCGGAGGTCTTTGATCATTTCGATGGCGGTATCGTTGAGAGGGACGTCTCGTCTGCTG
>CACYDC010000309.1 GCA_902773025.1 uncultured Ruminococcus sp. | reverse complement strand
CGAACGAAAAAAACAGCGTTTGATCTATCTGATAGTGTTTACTGTCGTTATTATTACCATCGTTACCAGAACCAATCTATGGATTTGGGCTGTACTTGCCACTGCCCTGATTATACTCTTTACCGACCGCACAATTTTGATAAAAACTGATTATGTTCTACTTCTGACTTTTTTATGCTTCTTTGTCTTTTCTTCCTCTATTGCAGGAAACGAAACAATTGCTTCTTTTCTTAGAAATACTCTGGAAGGCCATGAATATGAAGTAAGTATTCTGCTTAGTCAGATTATTTCAAATGTCCCGGCTGCAATTGTCCTTTATCCTTTTGCCGTTAACCGCGGCGCTCTTATTTATGGATTGGATTCCGCAGGGCTTTGTTCAATTATCGGTTCTCTTGCTTCGGTGATCAACTATCGTCTTTATGTCAAAGAATATCCGAGAAAAGGAAAAAAATTCCTTATGGTATTTACACTTATTAGTCTGGCGTATTTCGCTTTCGTAGTATTGCCGGGTTACTTTATTAGCCGTACACCTATCTGAGATAATAAATTTTTTTCCATCAAAAGCTTTGCTTTCAACAAGCAAAGCTTTTTTAACAAAGTATTTACATTATATATAGAATATACTATAATAGCAGTAATAATTTAGTTATTATTGTATAATCAACACTCAATTAATATACTGTAAGGATGTGGCAAACATGGCAAAAAAAATCATAATAGGAATATTGGCATTATTGAATTCAGCATTACTTATAACAATAATGATCTCAATAATCACAGGTTGGCATTTTCGCACCTCACCTTCTGATACCAGCAAGATCATTGCTGAGGAATCAAATACTGATACACAAAATGAGAGTGATGATGACGACGATAATGACAGCAGTTCTGAAAGCGCCGCCGATGAAGAAGAAGATACGGATAATGACTTTGTTCCGGGGGTGACAGTTGATGAAATTTCGGATGATAAGGAAATCGATGTTTCCGGACAATCCTCATCTGAACCCGAAGAATCTTCTGAACCCGAAGAATCTTCTGAGCACGAAGAATCGTCTGAACAGGAAAAAGTATCTCAGCCCGAAAAGAAAAGCGAGTTCCCCTCAGCCGATTCAATGAGTACTTCCGACAAAGCCGGATTAATGGATGCAGAAGGATATTCATGGGATAAAGGCTGGACGTACCTGACTTCACAGGCAAAACAAATCAAAGATTATTCCTGTCTGACAGGCGGCTGGAAGGCTACAATGATCACCGATCCGCTTGAACTTATGGATTCATATGCAACCGATTATTTTAATGTTGAATTTTCCGGTTCGGAAATATCAGCAGATGTAAAAATCAACTGGGGAATTCGAATCGTTAAATCAGCCGGTACAATTGATGCAACCGGTGAATACTCTTCAATGACCGGAAGCTTTTCGGGAGAAAAACTTACCGCTGTCGGATCAGGCAGTATCAGCATAGATGGCTTTTATTTTGAAAACGGAAAGGAATTCGCTGTAGGAACTTATACCTGGCCTGACGGCGTAATAGGCTATATAGGCCTTATCAGACCATAAGGAGGGAATAATAATGTCTAGATTTTGCGGAAACTGCGGTACAAGATTAGATGATGGCATTATGTTCTGCCCTGTATGCGGAAATAATACTCAACCCGGAACCGGACCTGATCCATACCGGCCAGCACCTCAAAGAAAAAAGAAAGGATCAGGTATTGCTGATATTTTTATTATTGTTCTTTGCCTGATACTTCTTGTAAACGGTACAGTCGCCGGTCTTTGGTACCCGGGATTTCTGACAGAACATCCTGGAGTAACTGATGATCAGACTGATACTTCTTCAAATGATGATGAATCAGAAATAAGCTATGAGGATGATATAAAAATAGGCAAAACCTCGGATATTTCGATAAAATATTCCGAAGAAGAAATTAAAAAAGCAGAAAAATCAGAAACAAAGGTTTCACCTGATTCTCCTTCGGCAGACTGCGGAAATGTTCATGTTGATTTTTCTTATAATCTCCGGAGTGATGATACCTTCACAGTAAGCAAATTACCCGAGCATATTGATAAGAATACCGGTTTGCGTATAAAAGCATATGATTTTTCACTTGCATCGGGACAAAATGAGTTTGCAACCGATGTGGCTGTTACAGTCCCGCGTGATACTGACGATACTGATTCAACCTACTGGGCAACATATAATGAGGATACCGGAAAATGGGAACGTATCTACAGTCAGCTTAGCGATGACGGTAAAAACTATATTGTATATACTAACCATTTTAGCCCTAAAGCAAAAGTAAGTGTTGCCAGACAATTATATGAAAAGCTTTTCGGGGCTTTTTTTGGCAAAAAAGATGAAGCAAGAAAAGCCACCAAGGATCTCAGGGGGCTGTTCTATTATACAGATGAAATAAACGAGTTAACTAAAGATCAATATGTTCATATGTTTGATCCTCAATTATTCGAACAATATATGGATGAAAAAAGTGTCAGCACACTTGACGAACTCGATAGTATTATTCAGAAAACACCTAAAGACAGATATGCATATGTATCACCAATGAAATCTCTTTTCGGATTTAACGAGGAAACTAAGATAGGGATATCCGAAGCGGATGTTACAACTGCTATCGGCGGATTTGTTGAAAACGGCGCAGACGAACTTGTCAAGGTCGGACAGCTTGGCGGTAAAGCAGGTCAGGCTGCCACCGTTGCCGGAAATGTCGGAGGTTTCGTTGCAAAAGGCTCAAGTGTTATAGGTCCTATTGCATTTCTGTGGTCCGGGCTTACACTTGGAAGCAAATTAACCAATGAAGTAACTCAGGGTAAAACTACAGCGCAGGCATTTGCAAATCACAAGCTTGATACTCTGTCATTTGTTGTTTCCGGTATAGGTATGATCGCAGGTGTGGTTTCAGCACCGTATCTTGCCGCTGGCTGCGCAATAGCCGGTGTTGGTCTTTATGCTGCCTGTCTTATTAATGACAGCAAACGTGATCTGTCTGTAAATGAAAGTGTTTACCGTGAATACTATACCCCTGAATACGGAGCCGCAAGAAAATTCTACTATATTTCTGTTCCGTCTGATGCCGATCCCAAAAAGAAAAACGGTATTATCAAGAAAATCAAGGATCTGTCACCGCAGCAGGATGCTATCCTGCAAAAGCTCATAAATCGTTACGGAGGACTAACAGGCTATAATACATTTGGTATCGCTGCTGATGTGGAAAACAATAAAAATAATCCAATCAATATGGAATGGGCTTTGGCTCTCAATGCGCTTTACTATGTCAATGAAAAACAGCCCGACAAAATACTTCAAACGGTAAAGGAATTCTATACTAATTATGCCTCTGCCTGTTTTAATGACGGTTGGAATACCTATAACCAGCTTGACAAGGATTACAGAAAACGCAAAGGCTATTACGATAAATTCGTTATGAAAACTACCGATTCTGACAAGGAGAATTTCATTATAAACTATACCAATGATATGATGAAAACTCATGCTCCGCTTATTAAGGATATCAATGAAACCTTTGCTCATAAGGCCAAAGCAGGCATGGCCGAATTAGTTTCAGATGAGCTTTGCGATCTTATGAATGTAAAAATGGAATTCCGGGTTATAGATGAAGCGGTCGGTGATTCACGAAAGGATTTCTTCCGCTCAGTTTATGCGGTTGATTATAAGTCTGTTTCCGGAAATAGTAATGCTGTACAAAATGGTTTCAAGGATTACCAGCTGCCCATGAGGTTTGATTCTGTTTCCGGACCGATAATCCTGCCCAGCATTTTTACTAATGGCAGCTATCATGCTGCAAGCACTGACGATTATCTTGCCTGTACCGATAATTTCATTCCACGATATAATGAAAAGAATGATAATCTTGTATTTACATGCAGATTCTATCACTTTTTACTTATGGGTCTGCCCGACTTTATGATATTCCACAATCTGAAAGATAAAGACGCAAATGATATAATGGTTCCTATTGATTTGAAAGAACCTGATAAAAATGGTGTTATGAGAATAACTCTGAACGTTAAAGGGCAGTCGAACAATAAAACCACCACTCATTCTCTGAAAATAGATAACTCTCCTATGGACTGGGATTATTCAGACAATACAACAGCAACAGTCACCATTGATAACAAGCTGAATGTCGAAATCAATATTCCCTCAGGTGGAAGCACTGAAACAAGCGGATTATCCCACAGCAGCGTTACTATGAGCGGCTTGCATATCAAAGCCAAGGCTCAGAAATACGCACGAGAATACTTCGATACTGACGGAAGCTGGAAATGCTACGCAGATGTAAAAAATTTAAAATTGTCTAAAACCTACATGTCTTATGAAAAGGATAAGCTATCCTACAAGAAAAAGGATGATTATTTAATTAATGGTCAAATAGAAATAAGCTGTGAAAACTCCCACGGCGTACTGGAATTTATTGTTAAGCTGCCATCATATACCGGTACTACGATCGAAAACCAATACTTCACCTCAAATTACGGACCTAAGGAAGATACTGTTAAAAGAAGCAACAAAGGTCCAGGTCTTTCATGGACTCTTAACAATAGCTGATATATGGCGCAATAACAATGATAATTGATCCTGACATCCCGCACAATTAATAATATACCCATACGCTTGAAAAGAGCAGCACTTTTTCGGTGCTGCTCTTTTCTATAGTATTACGTAGATTCAATTAATTTAATGATCCTGTAAGGCTTCAGATCCAGTTTCGCCTGTGCTAAGCCCGAAAGCATATTCATTGGAAATGCTGCCGGATGCAGCAAGATTTTCAAACTGCTCTTTAGTCATCGTCATTTCACAGCGGACTTCATTGATAAGTTCAGCCTGAATATCGTTTTCAATGAGAATGTCATAGACTGTATTGATCTTTTCCTTAAGGAAAGCATGAAGTGCCGCTTGATATTCTTCGTCAAGAGGATTGTATTTGCCGTGTTCTGTTTTCCATGATTCGTCCAGTTCCTCTTTAATATGACGAAGTGTTTTGCCGTTATAGACATAATCATACATATCGTCAGAATCGGGACGGGTAACATAAACGGAATATGACTTGCCGTCATTTGAGGACAAAGCAGCCATCAGTGAGCTGTCCACTCTCAGACCGTTAAAACGGTAATATCCCATTCTGTCCATCATACCTTCTTCCCTGAGCAACAGCGTAACACTGCCGCCTGATTCAAATTTTACTAAAAGGATATTCTCATCCTCCTTGACAGTATAGACCCTGCTGTTGTCGTTAAGACCGGAATAATAGCCATTAAAATCACCTGCGCGTCCTATATCCTTGTCAAGCGTGTATTGTGTGTTGTTGAATACCTGCATATAGGTTTTGCCGTCATCCGTTATGATAAATCCGAGCATATCACTTTCCTCATCTTCCGCGGTCGTAACAGAGGAAGTTTGTTCGCTTTCCTGTGTTTCGGAAGTACCTGAAGCAAACTGATTGGAAGGTGAGGAGCTTGTCCGGCTGTCAGGCTGTTCAGTTACACTCTTCTGAGGACCATCTGCTTTTACGCTGTCATCACCGCTCACAGCAGAAGCAGTTTCATCATCTCCTCCCACGTTTTTATCTGGGTTAATTTTATCCGTCTTTTCCGATATCTGTACATCAAATGTGTCAGGCTTTGCTGTAATATCAGGCTTATTGCTAATATTGACGATTATCGCAGCAGCTAATGTCATGATTGCCAATGATGCGGCTGCAGCTGTTATTTTGAAAATGTGAAGCTTATTCTTTTTGGGTGCATTAAGCGCTTCGTCGATCAGTTCCTCTTCAATATTGCCCATTGCTGAAAAAAGTACATTGTCCTTCATAACAATTTCTCCTTCGTTAAATAGTTTCTGAGCTTATTCCTCGTTCTGAAAAGAGAGCTTTTTACCTTGCTTTCGCTTATACCGAGAGCTTTTGATATATCAGATATCGTTTCCGACAGAAAATATCTCCTGACAAAGATAATTCGGTTATCTTTGGAAACAGTTCTCAGGAATGTGCTTATGATATCTCCGAGTTCCTTTTCTGCTGTATCCTCCAAAGAGCGCTTATCCGGCAGACATTCCGATAGCTCCTGCGACAGCTCAATGATAACAGCACTTCGCTTTTCAGCTTGTTGTTTTTCAAGCATTTTAAGAGCCGTATTTCTGCATATCTTAGCAAGGTAAGCGGAAAAATGCTGTGGCTTTTGTGGGGGTATAGAATCCCACGCTTTCATATAGGTGTCATTTTCGCACTCCTCTGCGTCCTCACTGCTGCGTAGAATACGATATGCCAATGCTTTCAGCAAACCGCCGTATCTTTCTTTTGTTTGAGTGATAGCATTTTCATCTCGCCTAAAATACAGCTCAATGATTTTATTGTCATCCATTTTGTTTCCTCCAAAGGTTTTATAAAATCCGGATCTATCAGCCTTCAATATTATAGACCGGAAACATATAGCCTGCGTTGCATTTCCGGAGAATTTTTTAAATCAGATTAAATAATCATCCCCTCCGCCGTAAGTAAATCATAGCGGAGGGGATGTGTTATTTTGAAGAAGATGACATTGTTCATCGTTTTAAGCAAAATAGGAACCAGTTCCTATTGTCGGAAGTTTTTGATTTTATTATTTTATTCCGGACAGAATTTCGACAGTTTTCAGAAGATCCTGATGATGTAGATTTCTCGGTTCAAAGTGTATCAGCATATAAACAAGCTGCATGACAAGTCCTGCACCAAATGTGCTTATAAGCGTTCCTATGCCGACAGGTCCGCCCAACAGACAGCCGCATAAAAGCACTATGCCCCAAAGCATAATCTCAACGATACCAATAGGCAGCTTTTTCAATCTCTTTCCAAGACCGACCAGAAGTGCATCTATCGGTCCGCAGCACTGTTCGGCATTCATATATACCTACATTCCGATTGCAATGAATATAAATCCTACAAGCATTACGGCTATGCCAAGCCATAAATATTGTTTTCCGGAAACGGATTGATATTATTAAATATCTGCACAAAGTTGTCTGTTAAAAGTGCATCTATGACCGTTCCGAAACCGATTTTCTCTTTCATGATAATATCAATGAGCAGCACCGTTACGGCAACCAATGTCATTAATACTCCATAATTCATCGGTGTATGTTTTTTGATACCCATTCCAAGACAATCCCAGGGAGGGAGACCGATATTTGCATAAATTGTCAGATATATTCCAAATGAAAATATCAACAGAACTGTTACTATTCTTATCCAACTAAGTATTATATGTTTTATTTGATTTGACTTGTTATTATCCTTTGACAAATTAACGACCTTTTTAATACCTTCTTACGGCTCATAATCCACCCATTTGTTTTTAAGAAATCAAAATTGTATATGAAGCAGTAAAAACAGCATAAGCCAATCATAACAGTATCTTTTGTATTTTTGTCATTTCGGACTTACGGAAAGAAATATAATAGTATAATGGAATAATAAAATTATATAGTTTTACATCCTTTTTCACAACTTTCCACAATAATATTTAAATCACTGAGACAGTATATCTTTAAAAATTCTTTTTCTTAGTCTGCAATAATTCAGCTTTGGTGTTGTGCTTGTAGGCAAAGGGAGCAGGGGCACTGATTCTAACATATCTTTATGACCTTTGTTCCTCCCCACACACTGCATACAATAAACTTCACGACCTAAATCAAGGCGATCAGCAAATGAATTTACTATTCCGTTTGTTTTCGACTCGCATTAATAAAGAAGACATCGGTCATCGTTTTGGGTTTTCTATTAGTATTAAACAACAAAAAAGACTGATTTCTTTTGTGGAAACAGTCTGCCAAAAAACTATTATATATAAATGTTCACTATTGAGTAAAAAATCTCAATCAGAACAACAAGGTTTTATTAATAAAAGCAGGTAACGGGAATCGAACCCGCCCACTCAGCTTGGGAAGCTGATGTACTACCTCTATACGATACCTGCATACAATGTAAATATCCCCGACAAAAACTATGTCGGGGACCTGAGAGGCGACACCCAGATTCGAACTGGGGAATCGGAGTTTTGCAGACTCAGCTACCCGCACTGTCGTGTTCTTCATTTTAACATATAAATGGTGAGTAGTCAAACAGTTTACTCGTAAAAACTTCTCCCCTCTTAATTGCGTTTTCTAAAGGAATGTATGAAAGATGATTGTTGTGTTCCATACCGTTTAATCCTATTCATGT
>CACYDC010000308.1 GCA_902773025.1 uncultured Ruminococcus sp. | reverse complement strand
GGACCTTCAGAAGATGATGGATGAAACTGAAGCCGAGATGGCTAAGGGCACGCCTATCATCTGCGAAGCGTCTTTCTCCTACAACGGTCTCTACTGCGCTGTGGACATACTGAAGAAGGACGGTGACGGTTGGGCGATCTACGAGGTCAAGAGTTCCAGCAGGAGCGAAGACGAGAAAGAGGACAAACTCGTATACATCGCAGATATCGCATATCAGAAGTATGTTCTCGAGCATTGCGATGTCAACGTGACAGGGACCTATCTTGTTCAGTTGAACAAAGATTATGTATTTGATGGTACGCTGGATGTCAATAAGCTTTTCATTATTACCGACGTTGCCGACAGCGTGGCGCTCGAATCAGGGAACATTGAACCGAATCTCGAGATAGCTGAGGAACTTCTGAACTGCCCGGATGAGCCGGCCATCGATCTTAACATGGGCTGCAAGAAGCCCTATGTATGCGGCTTTTGGAATTATTGCTCAAAGCATCTGCCGAATCAGTCGGTCTTCAACCTATACCGCATGAGATTCAAGGACAAGCTCGATTACTATCACAGAGGGCTGATTTCATATGAGAGCTTGCGAAACAATGCTGTACCGCTGAACAGCATGAGAAGCAGGCAGGTGGATTTTGCGCTCAATGACAGGGGTGCGTATGTGAACAAGGAAGCTATCAGGAAGTTTCTTGGTACGCTGTCATACCCTTTGTACTTCCTCGATTTCGAAACGATGCAGTTAGCCATTCCGCAGTTTGTGGGAACCAGGCCATATGCTCAGATAACATTCCAGTATTCTTTGCACTACATAGAACATGAAGGTGGGGAACTCAAGCACAAAGAATGCCTGGCGGAGTCCGGCACGGATCCCAGAAGGCTGATCGCAGAAAGGCTTTGCGAGGATATTCCAAAAGATGTCTGCGTCACTGCATATAATAAGTCTTTTGAGTGCGGCAGACTGCGTGAACTCGCAGGCTATTATCCGGACTTGGCAGATCACCTGCTGAATATCGAATCCAATATCGTGGATCTGATCGTGCCTTTCCAGTCCGGATGGTACTACAACCGCGCCATGGGAGGATCGTTCTCCATCAAGAGCGTTCTGCCGGCACTGTTCCCGGATGATCCCGAACTGGATTACCATAACCTGGAAGGTGTGCATAACGGCGGTGAGGCCATGACTATCTTCCCTAAGATCCAGTACATGGAGCCTGAAGAACAGAAGAAGACTCGTGAGAATTTGCTTAAGTATTGCCAGCTCGACACCTACGCCATGGTAAAGGTGTGGGAAGATTTGAAAAGAGTGGCGGAATAAAAGCAAAAGGTTTAATATATATATAGTAAGCAGACTTTATGATCCTACATTCATTATGGACTATTATAATGTAGTATTATTAAAGAGATTATCAGGAGGTTATGATATGGCAAAGAGCATTGAACCCAAACTAGAAAAAATAGGTAGCTATCTCAAATTGGATAAAGGTGTTATATTTACTATCCCTGAATACCAGAGGGCATACTCCTGGGGAATAGAACACTGCGATAAATTGTGGAATGACATAGTTGAATATAGTGAAAGTGATAAACTGGATAATTATTTCTTTGGAACTATTATTATTAACTGTCAAGATAATGATACTAAGTTTGACCTTATCGATGGACAACAAAGGACCACCACTTTTTTTCTACTGTTAAAGGCTTTGTTGATGCGTATAAATATCGCTATTATTTCCACAAGTGGAGACGAGGATTCTGAGTCACTTAGAAGAGGATTAGAAGAGCGTAGGAGAAAAATAATGGGCATCCTATATAAAACGGATGCGGAGGATATTCCAAATATGCCAGATATTTCAAAAGATGAAGGGATATGCAAGGGTGTTGCGTCTGTTGATAATAAGTCAATCAATGAACAATATAAGAACGACTTAAATATAA
The DNA here is from genome assembly GCA_902773025.1 of uncultured Ruminococcus sp. Lineage (GTDB taxonomy): Bacteria > Bacillota > Clostridia > Oscillospirales > Acutalibacteraceae > UBA1213. The sequence goes on along the minus strand of CACYDC010000308.1, from coordinate 1,775 downwards.
TACTACAAGAAGTTGAGTATTCTCAGATAGAACCAAAGGTTGAAAAGATACCATATAAGCAAAAGGATAACAAATATACCAACTATTTCCGCAATTTCAAATATTTCTATGAAAAAGCTGAGGAACTAACAGATTCTAAATTAAATAAGATTACTAAAACTATTATAGATAAGTGTGAGGTGATCGAGATCAAGAGTTGGCAAGTAGAGCAGGCAATAACTATGTTTAATTCACTGAACTCAGATGGTTTGCCTCTGTTTGATGCGGATATTATATCAGCACAACTATTTGCATCGGCTGAACAACAAAAAAAGAAGGATGAGTATATTAAATTATGGGAAGAATTCAAAACTAGAGTTTCAAATTTAGAACAAAAGGGAATAGTAAAAATTGATTCTATCCTTATGCAATGGATGTATTGCATAAGGGCGCAAAGAGGCGAAACCGTTAGTGATACAGGAGCTATTATTGTTACCACACCTGGATTGAGAAGGTACTTTACAGATATTAATAGAAAAGATTTAATTGATAACCCTATAGAACTATGTAAGGGATTAATCAATCTTACTAAGATTTGGGATAAAGCTGCTAGTTATCCAAGCGTACAAGTTTTACTTAAGTTTAATGAAAATGCAAAGTTGTTCCTTGCCGGATATTTCTACCGTTTTACTGTTGATGAAATTTCCGAGGATAAGGTTTCTTCTATTGCCAAAAGCCTGTTGAAATTATTTGTGATAATGGAACTTGTAGATGCAGGATACTCTAGCAAGTACTTTAAGACATTCTTATTCGGAGAAGAAACAAAACTTATAGATAAAACAGTGGATGAGGATGAAATCATCAATGATTTTAGTCAACATATTGCTAATAATTGGAAAAAAGATGAGATTGAAAACGCAATATCAGAATATGATAAGCATTTACTGGTTTATTTGAATGAATACCTGTTTTCCATTGAAAAAGGAGTCTCTTTTGATCTTGGTAATAAATATGACATAGAGCATATTATGCCATATAGTGGAAGTAATATTCAGATTATCCGAAAAGATGCTAAAATAAATGATGAGAAAGAGTTTAAAGAAATAGTTAACAAGCTTGGAAACAAAATCTTACTAGAAGAAAGAATCAATCGTTCGATTGGCAACGAATGGTTTAGAACGAAAGTTTCAACAAGTTTAAAAGATAAAACGGGTTATATAGATAGTGTGTATCCGATTGCTCAAGCATTAGTAGAAGAGTACGGCAAAAAAACCAAGTATTATTGGACAAAAAAAGATATAAATGACGCTACAAAAAAAGCAGCCGAAAGAATAACAGATTTCCTCTTTGGCTAGAGTGTAAATCTCATCTACTAGATATATGACTTTGATTATATTTGATGTGAATAACTAAAAGAAAAGCTACGTTTAAAGAGTGATAATAACTGAAAGGAGTCGCGTTATGAAGAAATATGAAATGATTGGTGGAATCAATCGAATTCTGGAGAATAATAATATCCCTTGGAAATTAGCAGAGCCCCAGGAACATTTGGATTATCCGGATTATCTGGACCACCCGGATTTTCCGAATTATCCGGAGGGTAAAATACAAGGAAATACACCTGGGCTATTCGGAGATGGCATTGGTAAGAGAATCTTTTCAAAAGGAGGGTCCGACATTAACCTCTTTCCATCCGATGTTACCGGAGATCTGCATGATGATTTTTTGGGAATCTGTGGACTTGGTTCTGGTAACAAATCATTGAGAGATACGTTTTCGGCGATGGCTGATTGGGC
>CACYDC010000307.1 GCA_902773025.1 uncultured Ruminococcus sp. | reverse complement strand
TCGAAGTCTTTACACCACAAAGTCACGTACAACATATGTCCCTTTATCTCTTTTCTGCTGTCAACTTACAACGTTCCCCATTGCATCGTACCAATTGCTACCGAAACAAGTAAGCAGTTTATTGTTGTAATAACAGGTTTGACCTTCCAACACATACCTATAACTTGAATCTTCTATGGTTGGCAAGGCATTAACAATTTTTCCGCTCCATGATTCAATAGTTGTGTGTTTGTACCCATTGTTTTTATATGTTTCATAATCAGAAATGTCTATTTTAGTATTGAATGCGTTTTCTACTGCAACCATTTCTGCTGTTGTATAAGTATCACCTGCGTATAAGTATGCTTTTCCAATGGTAGCACAGTAAAAGGCTGTTACATCTTTAAATAATCCATCTTCACTATTCCGAAGAATTACGCCGATAATTGTACTCAAATTTATTTTGTCAAAACAATAAAAATGAATTGCATTATCAGTTATACGTGTTACACCATTGAAATCATCAAAATACGATTTTCCTTCAGCTGTATTTGTCAAAATCTCATGTGATGCATACCATATGCTATCTCCTTTCATTATTGATTTGTTTAAAACAATGTTTCCACCATCTTGGTCAGATTTATTCCATGCAAAATACGGTACAAATGTGTATATGCAATCAGAGGATAACCATGAATCAATAATATCATTGTTTGTTGAAACTACCGCCCACATACTGCCAATGATATTTCCATTGAAATAAACATGGTAATAACTATTACATTCAAAAACGGTTGGAGTGTAAAGCGTTGATCCCCACTTTGTTAATCCGTAAAATCTACTATTCAAAAAATGTGAATCAACAAAGGAATGTGTTGTTTCAATGTCGTACAAATCTGTCCATGCTCTAAATACACATTCTGTTATATTTTTGAAATCACAATTATGAATAACGCTGAACCCTGTCATCATACCCTCTAAAAAGCATGACAACCATGACGCTTGCACATGGTCTAAACGAGCGTACCAAAGATGAATATCCTTGAAACAAATCGGCAAAGTATCAGCTGAAAACGTTCCCCGTATTTTTACATTTTCCATCATTAGCCTTACTGTTGGGAGAGAATTAACCGTGTTTTCATTGCTGCTACGATCACCAATAAAACCAACAGATCCTGCTTTGATAATCAAGCAAGGCTTTGGCATTTTGTTGTAATCAATAAAATCTTCCCAATACGCCCCACGAACATCATAACTTCGCCCGTTGTATAGAACGATATCCCCGAACAAATAATTTCCATTGGAAACATCAATAGGAATACCATTCAGTGATCCATAATCGAACGTTGCTTGAATTGCTTCTGAATCATCTGCTATTCCGTCACCGATTGCACCGAACATTTTGGGTGTAAGGCTTGTAATTCGTTTGACAACTTCTTCAATGTTCCCCATGATATCCGTTGCTATGTATTCTTTTGTATCTGCCCTGTAAACACATTCGGCAATACTTCCAACATTTGACCAAATGCTGTTATATTTAAATTTTGTAGAAATTGTAATTGGTGAAATGTCATATTCTACTGATTCAGTTAGTTCATATACAACCTCTGCCCCTGTTGTTGGTATTGCACCTTCCGTATATACATCACGATCAGATACCCACTTTCCAGGAAGATTTTCTCCTGCATAACTTGCTATATGTTCATATGTTTTGATAAGTTTACCGCTTATAATATTAACTTCTCCAGAGTAAATTAAGCCTACTGTGTTACCCCATGATGCAATATTGTTGATCGGTTCTCCATTAAAAACACTAACCTCGTGCAATGCAGCAGGTTGTTGTGCAAAACCACTCCTTGTTACAAAGATAATCCCAATATACGTTGTTTCTTCAACTGTAAATGTTATGTCATCTGAGGACATATCTTTATAATACGCTCCATAGTATTCGTTATATCTTCCACCATCGAACGCTGCTGTGCTGAGAAGTCTCGGCTTGCTGCATCCATCTCCTGTTAGTCTGACATGAAGCGTATATTTCCCTGCTGGAAATGCTTGTTTGAATTTTATATAATCTGCATTACCACCAGATACATTTGTTGTTGAGATTTCTCTTGTTTCAGCATTTACGGTAATATTTTGACTGTTTGTTGTATATTCACTTATATCTAATATATTTTTATCAGCAGCAGAAACAGCACAACTGTCTACACCAATAAAAGATCGTATATTATTTGAAGATGGTATTCCTGCCCCGGATTGTTTAATGTCAACATTGATTTTCAATGATTCTATTTGAAGATTGTCTGCACCGTCTTCAAAATAAACCATGTATCCTGCATCTGCATCGTTCAGAATAATTGGTGCTTTGTTTTTAACATCAATGCCGTCAATAGCTGTCTTTACATTAGTTACTTCTCCGGAAAGTTCGCCAAGACTTTCCGTTGAAGCAATGCCAAGATCCGTAAGAGATTTGTT
>CACYDC010000306.1 GCA_902773025.1 uncultured Ruminococcus sp. | reverse complement strand
GTAATACCTTCGGATGTACCGGGCCGGCCAGCTCTCCCTTTCGGGAACATCCGTCAGGTCCTTCGGCTTCCAGTATCGCCAGATGACCGGTTCCCCTCCGCGATAGCGGATCGCCACCGTGTGATCTTCCCGATGCCAGACAACGGACCGGTCGTCGATGAGTCCGTCGTCGCTGACGTATCCGGGCCGGACAACGAACTCATCCAGTTCTTCGTCATAGACCAGATCATCCACCGGGAGGCTTTCCACCCGTTCATAGGCATCCGGCGGTTCCGGGACGCGCGTCCCTTCCGGGAAGGGGAGCGGCGGGTAGATCCAGGCGGGCTTATAGATCCCGACTTTGGGCAGCTTCTCAAAAAGCTGCTCGGAGCGTTCGGAACAGCCTTCTTCCAGTTCGGCTTCCGCCCCGGCATAAGTCTCACCGTTCTGATAAAGCCTTCGAAAGCGCATCTGCGTGTTCAAAGCCCGGAGCATGCTGCGGCTGCTTTCGATCTTCGCATCTTCCGCCCGCTTCAGGGCCACGGGATCCGGAGTTTCCGCCGCGTTCAACAAAGCACGGTATTTGGAAATATTCCGCTGGACGACCGCCATATCTTTGCTGAAGCGGTCATAGAGATCCAGGAGCAGCCTGCGTTTTTCCGTGTCTTCCCGATAGAGGTCAAACATCGTTCCTGCATACCCGATCAGGATCCTCCCAAACCGTTCCCAGCGTTTTCCCGCGGCGATGATCTTTTCATCATTCACCGGTGTTGCAAAAAAGTCTTCCAGAGCCTTGCTGTAATCTTCCCAGGCGTCATTCAGAAATTCAAAATATCCGCCGGGCTCGGTGATATGCTGAACGGCGCCGTCCGGATCCGTTACAGCCCGGATGCTCCCGCCCATATATTCCACTTCTTTGTATTCCGGCTTCATTTCTGCTCTCTGTCTTCTTATCCCAAGATATTACAGGGTGATCACTGATCACTGTAACCAGTCTACTGCGCCGAAGATAAAAATTCAACCGGCAATATTGCCGGTTGACAATTTGGATCAAACGTGGTATTGCACCGGCCGGTGCATTTGCGCGGAGCAATATCCGGAATTGATGGCCGAAAGTTATTATATGTTATAATTTTTCTGTATCTTTACAGACAGGAATTTCAGCGAAGAAAGGGGTTATCCTCAGGAGTTATCATGAAAAGGTTTGCGGATTTTTGGGATGAAAAGAGCAGATTTGTTTTTTATTCGTCAGTGATAATCATGATCCTAGCTCACGGCTTCTGCTTTATGAATATCATGTATTCACATGATTCCTTGTTTTTTTATACCGGGGATGTAATTTCCAAAGTCAGATTAGGCAGATGGCTTTATGCGCTTTTCTATCAAAGCCGTTTCATCGCTGCACCCTGGATGATAGGTGCCCTGAGTATATTGTTCATTTCTCTCGGCTCTGTTTTGGTAACCAGGACATTTGATCTCAGCAAGATACAGGGGGTGTGCGCTGCAATTGTGTTCGCGACCAACATCACGATCACATCATTATTATGTACATATATTTTTGACGCGGATGCAAATTGCATGGCAATGCTGCTAGCCTGTTTTGCAGTCTATTCTTTCAAGACCTTTCCCAAAGTCCTCAATATCATCGTGCCGGTCATTTCATTGGTTTTTTGTCTGGCCTTATATCAGGCTTTTATTTGTGTAGCACTGGGATTATTTGTGATGCTGCTGATCTGCGAATCCAAAGGACTCAGCAATTGGAAAGATGTGATCAAAGTATATCTGACCGGGCTGAAAGCGTTGTTTGTCGTGGCTGCTGCAACCATTATATATATTCCCCTGATGCATGCCGCTGCAAATCACTATCATACAAATCTTGGAAATGATTATAACGGTCCCGAACATTTGAACACATTGACACTAAATAAGTTGATTCAAGCTATTCCAAAAGCCTACGCATATTTCAAAAATTATTTTTTCAAAATCAATGAGTACAATACTTCTGTCATGGTCACAATAAACCGGGTGCTGCTGCTGGTATTGATCCTGTCTGTGATCATTTATATATGGGAAAATAAAAAGAATTTTTGTTCTTTGGCAGTTATGATTCCCAGTATTTTGATCATGCCCCTGGCGCTGAATGCGATCTTTTTGGTTTCCATGGGTATGATGCATACGCTGATGATCTTCTCCTTTAATCTGGCATTTTTAGTTCCGTTGGTGCTCATAAACTTTGCTCTTGATATAAAACCCGCAGCCGGGGAAAAGAAAACCAATAGCAAACGAATCGTAAACTATGCGTATGCAGCAGCAGTGATCTTATTTTTCATCATCGGTTTCCATAACATCGTTTATTCAAACGGCGCATATCAGCTGAAGAAATTAGTATATGACAATACAGCTTTACATGCACAGACGATCTGGAAAGATATCAATAATATTGAAAGTTACAAAGAAGGTGAAACAAAAGTAGTTTTTATGGGAGATTTTTCATCTTCAAAAGCGGCTTATATCAGTCCGCTCGGCACCAGATACTGGAACGTCATTGTCGGCGCCAGCACTTCCTCGATCACATATTCCGCTACAATTAATCGTTTTTATTATGGGATCCTGGGCCGACGGATGAATATTTCATATAATGATGCGGAGATTCTTCAGACCCGGGAATATTTACAAATGCTGGCTTATCCGGTGAACGGATACTGCAAAATGATCGGAGAAAAACTGGTCGTAAAAATGAATTAGATCAAAAACATTTGATAATGCCAATATTGATCCCGGGTAATGATCAGATAATCAGCCTAATTTATAATCAAGCATATAAGAACTCAGCGATCAATAAGAGGAAAACAAATGGATACCTTTAAAAAAATATTCAGTGAAAAGTATGTCCTGTGGTTCAGCGCAGCAGTTTGTATATTCCACGCTGCACTCAGCCCTCTGCATTACTTTTTGACCGTAAACAATTTATATCCGCTGGACTATGCACTGATCCTGATCTCCCTGGCCGCCTGGATAACGCATCTGATCCTTTACCGCGTCAAACCGCACATTGGGAAAGAGTTTTTCATCCTCACCGGTATGTTCCTCTGGTACCTGCTTTCCTGCCAGGTGATGACAGATACCTACGGACGCAACTGGCTTTCCTATAACAAAGATCCGC
>CACYDC010000305.1 GCA_902773025.1 uncultured Ruminococcus sp. | reverse complement strand
TGAACGGGTATATGGCTCCCGCCGCCTTAGAGGGCGCGGGTGTCCTGTGGACACCGCTGCGCAGCAGCAGCGCCGACCGAGCCGGCAAGTGAGACCCGGGGGACATACTTTGCGGTTATAGAATAAACACAAGTTTTTTGGGAAATGGGTCCGGGGGATAACCTTTTTTTCAAAAAAAGGTTTCCTCCGACAGGGTTTGGGACAGAGTCCCAATATTCTGAATAAGAAAGTTGATTTCCATGGTTGGGTTTGGATAAGTATTGACCAAAAGAAAAAAATATGGTACAATTAGACAAATATTATTCAACAGGAGGGTGTGTTATGGGTCTTTTCAAAAAAGAAAGCAAGGCATTTTATAATATTTCACCTGAACAATACAGTGAAATGAAAAAATTCTACGAAAAACTTGGATATGATGAAAAACAGGTTAAAGCTTTGTGTGAAAATTGCTTCGGAGCAAAAATAGTTAAACAAAAAAACCTCGGCTATAATGAGGATTGGGAGTTTTACAGAAGAATAGAGTCGTTTAATGATTCAATGAGAGGAGGTCCCATGGCAGGCATGGCTTTTTTCGGCGCGCCTTTGGCTAAAATGGCACAGCCAACGGGAGGGTGTCCTGCGCCGGGAATGGCAATGTCAGAAACAGTACTTGAGGATTGCTGCGCCCCGGAGGGTCTGGCTGCTCCTATGCCTATGCCTGTCCCTGAATTTAATACCGCTCAGACTCATACTGCAAAAGAAATTGAAGAAACTTCTCCGCTTGATAAACCACAGATGATATTTTCTGCAAACGTAAATACAGCGTCATGGTCATATATTAGGAACAGAATCATGATAAACAAAAATATCGACAGGGATTTTGTCAGGATTGAGGAAATAGTCAACTCATACCCATATAAGCTTAAAAAGCCAAAAAATGACGATTTGTTCTCAATAAGCATCGAACACGGAAAATGTCCGTGGAGCAAGAGTGACGAACTGCTGTTTGTCGGCCTGAAGGGTAAAAAAGCAGAAAAAAAGGTTCATCAGAATCTTGCATTTCTCGTGGATGTTTCTGGAAGTATGGAGGACAGATGGATACTCGTACAGATGTCCCTAATGGCTATAATCAGTAAACTCGGTAGGGGTGATGTGATATCAATAATAGCATATTCCGACAATACCGTTACTGTCGTAAAACAGCTCGAATGCAGCAATATCGATAAATGTGTCAAGGCGGTACTTGATATCGACGGAATAGGCGGGTGTACAAACGGAAGTCAGGGACTTAACGATGCATATGACTATCTGGCAGAAAATTATGATAAAGATGCAAATAACCGTGTGTTCATTTTTACTGACGGAGATTTTAATTTCGGCATAACCGGAGAAGGCGGACTTTCTGAATTTATAAAAAAGAAACGCGAAACAGGTATCTATTTATCTGTTGTCGGCTATGGTATGAATAATTTCAAGGACGATAAGATGGAAGCACTCGCTAAAAACGGCAACGGTAATTATACTATGGTAACTAATCCCGCAGATATCTTTGATAACCTATGGGAAAAGCTTATATCTAATCTTGTGACTGTAGCAAAGGATGTCAAGATATCGGTTGAATTGAATCCCTATTACGTGAAAAAGTACAGACTGATAGGCTACGATTCAAGAGTACTGACCCAAAAGGAATTCAACGATACGGAAAAAGCTGTGGATGGTATCGGCTCTGAACATAATGTTGCGGCATTGATACAGTTCAGTAAGGGTACATCGGAAAAAACATATTCAACAAGATATGTTACCGCTAAAAGCGAGGGAAATAAGGACGAATTTGCGTTTATAGAAATACACTACAAAACACCGGAAGGTGTTAACCAGGTACTGACACGTACTATCGGTATAAATGAGCTTAGTACCGCAGAAAACAAAAATCTTGATAAAGCAGCATTGCTTGCAGCCTTCGGCCTTTGTGTAAAGGATTCGGAGTATAAGGGCGATGCAGATAAAAAGCTCCTTAAGACCATGCTTGCAGAACTGCCTGAAGACAGTAAGGATAAAGAAAACAAAACAAGTCATTACTCGATAATTAAAAAATATGCGTCAGAATGACACAAAAAAGCGGCAGGCTGCCGGCTTGCTACCATGACACTAATCGGAGGAAAATCATAATGAGCAAAATCCAGGACCTTATAAAAAATTACAGTAAAAACAAGACAAGTGAGAATCTGCGCGAAATCGTAAAGGAAATACAGATGTGCAGTGTTATGTATTCAGCATACTCCCCCATTACAAGAAATCATTACATTGACTATGTTCAGGGTGTGCCGTGCGCCTTTCTGTTTTCCGAAAAAAAATACGCCGAGGGCTTCTGCCGGCATATAAAAAAGTCCGGAAACACTGTGGGTATTGCAGAATGTAAAAAGGACGACCGCCTTGCAATGCTCGCCGATTATCACAGAAGCGGCATTGAGGGTATTCTTGTTGACAACGGGCAGGCTCATATAATGATTGAGCTGACCGAGCTTATTAATACGCCCGATTTTTCTGAAATACCTGAAAATGAAAGGCCGGTTATGAACCCTTCGCTTGTGTGCAGCGGAAACAGATTGTTCCAATGTGTCGAGAACCATACTATCACTCCGGATAAGGAACTGAATCTTCTCGTTGATACCTTTAAATCAAAATATCTGATACCCGTACAGGGTGGAATAGATAACGAAACCAATACCGTAACGATACCGGCGCTCGAAAGAGGCGACGGAAAAAAGGTCGTGCCGTTCTTCTCTGATTTGAGTGAGCTGAGGAAATTTGATGAAACAGGCAAATATAAAATAGCAACAGCGCAGTTTGCTCAGATAGAGGAATTCTGTAATAACGGTGAAACTGTAGTAATAAATCCCTTCGGATTCAATTTCACATTAACTAAGGATACCTGTGAAGCAATACAAAATGCTGCAAAAACTGTTCCTCATAATACTGCGCAGCGCGCAGTCATCTTTACTCCTGATGATGTACCCGAGTCACTGACAGAAAACTTCAGCAGGCTCTTTGATGATGACGGAAGGATAGTCAGAGGCTATATCAGAGGACTCAGAAAAGGCGGAAGCGCAAATCTGCTTGTTGTTATTGACTGCGAAGATGCGGACGCAGAAACAGCAAAACAAATTGTTGACGAAATTTCTGAACAAGCAAAGGAATTTACCAACGAGAAATTAGAATACATTTCAACTGCTGTGAATTTAGGCAAAATAGCCGCAAAAGATGCCATACCGTTTTTCGAGAGGTTTACTGTAGATGTAAGTGTTCCTCCGGATAATTTTGAAATAGAATAATTCAGAAATGGGTGCAGGAATCACTCGCTTATGACGAGTATCCCTGCACCCATAGTATTTTTGTGTTATTCTGTCTGCCCGATGCAGATATTTTTCCATTGACAATCACAGCATACAGAACTTAGCTTTCCGCAGTCAATAATATTTTCTTTTGCAAAATTTTTCAGTTTTTTCCAATGAATCCTATCGCCGTAACAAAGTGAGAGATTATCAAGACATCTGTTATCTATTCCGCTGACTTTTTCCCAAGCCTTGCATTTGCCCCCGATATGATTCGGACAACAGACACATATGTCATCACATGAATCGGTCAGGATAATTTCAGGATTACTTATGTCAAGAATTCTGATTATTTCGGCAATATTCCTTACAAACTCTTTACTGTAGCCCCTGCCAATAAAGAAGCTTATGCAAAGACAGTGATGCGGCCGTAGAATTATCTTATTTTCCATATCAGATTTTCACGGCCTTGTTTAAACGGTTGACAATCACGGTTGCCAACACAATTTTTATTGCGTCAAACGGAATAAAAGGTGTTACGCAGAATCCGAGAGATACGGCAAAATCCATTTTAGTAACATACATAAACCAAGGAGTTCCTACAGCATAGCATACAAGTATACCTAATGCCATGGATATCACTAATGGAATAAGCTTGCGGTCAAATATTTCTGCTGCTGAACCTACGATAACAGCTGTAAAAATAAAGCCGATAATATACCCGCCGGTCGGCCCTGTCAGTATCTGTATGCCTCCTTTTAATCCTGCAAAAACGGGAAGTCCGACAGCGCCGAGAAGTACATATACCAATACGCTCACAGTACCTCTTTTCCAGCCGAGCATTGCTGCTGCTATACAAATTGCAAATGTCTGAAGCGTCACAGGCACTGTCCCGATATCAACAGATACAATCGAGCAAATGCAGATAACAGCCGCAAACATTGCTGTATATACCATATCGAGTACAGCCTGATGAGATTTGTTTCTATTCTCTGTTCTTATTTCTTTTTTGTTTTCCTTTATTCTTTCCATTATCTTAACTCCAATTAATTTTGTATTGTTATTATACAACAGCGCAATACAATTGTCAACCATTGTTTTAGATTTCGGTTGACAATCAAGTCGAAAAAATGGTGCTCATTCAGAGCACCTTTATTGATTCAGTATTTGTCCAAGCTTATCGTAAAGCAATCCAGTATCGGGTATATGATATACAGATTCACTGTTTTGGGTTATTGCGAAAACATAGCCCATTTTTCCGTCCGTCGTTATAATAATCTCGGAACATTCAACTGTTTCACCATAGGGCGTATTAACGTTTATCATCTGTGTTTCATTACCTTTGATATCAATATAATAGCCGTTGTTTTTAAAGGAGTCTATGTCCTCATTAGTAAACGCAATATCAAGCACTTTATCATCATCTGCCACAAGAGAAGCAGAAAGCTCAACAAGCTGATCGTAAGCGCTGCTTTCGATTTTCAAAGGCTGTCCTTTGAATGTAACGCTGATATTAAACAGATTTTCAGAAGCCTTCGGCAAATCACCAGACACAGGAGAATCCTCGTTAGTGTAAGGTTCAGGTTCTTCTGCCGCATTATCCTGTAAATCATCATAGCCTTCTACGGCTAAATTATCAGTATTTGTACTTTTGTTGATGATATCCGTATTATTCTCTGTATTTTTCCCTATATTATCCGTTGTTATTTGTTTTGTATCATTTATGGTATCAATAGTTTTATTGGAATCTTCAGTTTTTTCAGAAGCATTGCTGCTGATCTTATCTGATACAACAGCAGAAGATGCTGTACTTACAGTATTGTTTGTTTTGTTGTTTACCCGGAAAACTATGATACCGATCACTCCGATAACCATTACGGCAGCAATTGATGAAGCAATCTTTACAAATCTCAGTATTTTTGTTTTTTGTTTTTTCTTGCAGACAGCTTTGATACTATTATCAAAATCTTCAGAAAAAACATGTTTGCTGTCGTCATATTCCTCATACTGATCACCGAATTGTCTGACACTTTCCGATATAAGGCGTTCAAATTCCTGATCTGTCATTATATCCGCTCCCCCTCAGCATTTTTTTCAAAGCAGATTTAGCCCTGTATACTCTTATCTTAACATTTTCAAGGCTGATATCCAGCACATCGGCAATATCCTTTTCCTTCATATCGCAATAATACTTCAGCATAATGACATCGCCGTATTTTTTATCAAGCTGTTTTATCATTCCGAATAATTCTCTGCTAAGTTCTGCATTTTCCGTATCCAGTGAAATATTGGAATCATCTTCTGTGTCAAGATAAATATCCTCTGTACTCACTTCTCCTTTACGCTTGTTGTATATTTTGAATGCAGCGTTTCTTACTGTAATAATCAGGTAACTGCGTATTTGGTTACAGTTCATGGCATAAGTTTTTTCAAAATTCCTTGCGAGGGAAACAAAAGAATCCTGTACAGCGTCCTCTGCTGATGGAACATCCTTAAGTATAGAATACGCGCAATTATACATAATGTTTTTATTATCATTATAAAGCTGTTCAAAGCTGTTTCTGTCCTCATCGTTATCGAGAGCAGCCATGCAAACCATAAACATATATTTCACCGTCCTTAATAATTAAATACCTGCAACATTTCTGCCAATAGTCCATATGATCAGAAATACAAGGAAAATAATCTCCGCTGCTGTATTTCCTGCGCTTACTCTTAACCTGCCTGTGCGGATATATACAGCTGAAGTATATATAAACGTCCATGCGATAAACAATACTATAAACGGAGCAGCATAATTAGAATTCAGCGCTGAAGAAAAATTCAGCTTTATCATTTCCGTTGCAAAACGAGTAATACCGCACCCGGGACAACGCAAACCTGTTACTTCATGAAAAATACACGGAATCCCTCTGCCAATCAATATAACGCACAGCGCGTAAATAGCTCCTGTTGCACAAAAAAGGGCTGCTGTAAAAGCAACCCTTCTAATGCGTTTTTTCAAACCCTGTTCCATTGTAAGATCAGCATTAAGCGAGCTGATTCATGTCATTCTGAATAAGACCAACAAGTACGATCGGAATGAAAAGACCAAGAATCATGTAAAGAACCTTATTATCAGTTGCAGGAATACCCTTCTTCATTCTGATGTTGTTGAGGTTCTGATCTTCTACCATACCAAAGATAAGGTAACCGATACCGCCTGTGAGCAGGCAAAGAAGAAGGATAACTACCGGGCTGCCAAGACCTGAACCGGACTGACCCTCTCTCTCGAGCTCTTCAGCTGTCTTATAAACCCAATAGATACCATAGATACCACATGTTACGATTGTGAGAATGATGACTGTTGCTACGCTACGATTTGTAAGCATAATAAAACTCCTCCAATAAAATATTTTTATCATGCCGATGCCGTTCTATCAGGACGTACCCGAAGCAAACAACCCGGCTCTATATCAACAGATCCCGTGTCAACATACATCTTTCGACAACGTTCCACAGGAACTTACATTTGAAATTATAATCCATGAATAATAAATTGTCAATTAAAATCTGTATTAATTCAGATCCAAAAACAAAAGATTATATATTTATTACACAACATTATCCGATAATGGTATGTGAATTATAAATTTTATCAATAAAACTAAATTAATTATATTATGTTTTAAAGATCATTATTTTCAACCTTCAGAAGATACAGCTTATCCTTCTCCTTGAAGCCGACTTTAGCCCAAAGCGCAACAGCCGAAGCATTACCGATATGTGTATACAGAACGGGCACAAGCTCACGTTCCAGAATACGGTTGACTGCATATGCAGTCATTTTATAACCAAATCCCCTTCTTCTATACTCAGTAAGTACAGAAACCGATTTTATCCTCAGGTATTTTTCCGTTCCGTTTCCGATAGAAGCAACCGCTATTATTTTATCATTTTTAAAAAGCGCATAAAGATCCGTATCCAGATACTCATCGACCTTACGGTCAAATTTTCCGGTCCATCTAAATTCTTCCTTAAGATATCCGTAATACTCTCTTATCAGATCAACATGCTTTTTATTATTTCTGTCGATCTTAACGATCTGATCATCATTTTCAAGCTTAGTTTCATTGCTTTCCGAAATTTTTTCACCCGAATAGGTATATACCGCAAGACTGAATTCATCCTTGACAACATAGTTTATCTCAAGTGTTGTAAGCGCATACAGATCAGAAAAACTACCTGCCACATCCTGTTTAAGATAGATCTCCGCCCTCGGGATCTTGCAGTCGCGGATAAAGCGGCAGATATCGATCAGCTTATTTGTATCCTCCTTAATTACAGACGATGTCCACAGCCAAACTCTATGACCCTCTTTTGAAGTAAGTATTATCACATTTTTATGATCCGAGAAAATATCATAAGCTGTTCCGAGTCTTGCGGATTCTATAGAGTTGAACATCAGAGAATCGCTGATATATTCTTTATTGGCGAATATTGCATCATCGCCGTTTATCTTTTCAAATACTGTAGCCATAACGGGGACCTCCAAATGCCGCGCTTGCGCAGCAAGAATAAAAGCTGTTCTTATTTTAAACCTTTTTTTTTAATAATGCAATACATAAAAACTATTTTTTAGTTTTTTGTTGAAAGCAAGTCTTTAATATTTAAAAAATATACTTTTTTTTTGTCTGCAAATGTTGTATAATGTCTAAGGTTGTAATTAAAAGAAAAAAGGGAGGGATCATTTGTGGTTACAAGGAATATCACTATTCTTAATCCGGAAGGACTTCATATGCGTCCGGCTGGAATTTTTGCAGAGGAGATGGGAAAGTTTTCAAGCAATGTCACAATAAGGTTTAAGAATCACATTGTCAATGCCAAAAGTCTGCTGAGCATTATGGCAGCCTGCATATCCTGCGGTTCAAGTATAGAAATAGAATGCAGCGGCAATGATGAAGAAGACGCAATGAATACGGCCGTCAGACTCATTGAATCACGGTTTATCGTTTAAGGCAACACCGCACAAAGACCGCTTGGCGGCTTGGCACCACATCTGCTTGCTCTTTTCCCGTCATCTTGCACAGAAATTCCTTGATGGACGACAGGCTAACTGCAGGATTTCTATACAATTTGACGAAAAAATAGACTGCGCATCTGTGGCACCATCTTTGTACGGTATTACCTTAACTCACGTACTTGCATATTGCTGCCGATATCAGTATTATGCTCGTTATTTTGAAAATATGACATTTTTTTTTGGGCTGCCGTACTAATAAATAGTACAGCAGCCCCCTGCTATATCACACAATTAATTAAAAGCTTTGCTTTCAACAAGCAAAGGCAAGCCGTAGGCTTGCTGACGTTCAGTGGGAGATTTTACTCCCACTGAACGGGTATA
>CACYDC010000304.1 GCA_902773025.1 uncultured Ruminococcus sp. | reverse complement strand
GCTGTAAGATTGTGTTGTACTACCATAATATTTCCTCCTTGAAATGTGTAGTGCCGCTTCCCTGCGGCTGTTAATGGTTTTTCGGCTTCTTGAAGGTTCGGATCCGCGCTCACCCGAGCTTTCCTGTTGCCTTACAATCATTATATCGGAGCTGTTTTAAAAAAATTTAGTCCTAAATACAAAATCACATGTTATTTAACGACGTGCTCCGTCGCAATACCCAAAATTTCCGAACAATAGTCAGCCAACAAACTATAGCGTGATGTATTGATCATCTTTCCGGGTTTCCCGCGAAACATCGCTTCAATGAACATTCTGTAATGTTTCTCGTCCGGCATTCCGGAGGGAAACTGAAAATACGGAAAACTCCTGTTTTCATAATTCACTTTTTCTGCATTTTCCATATTGTCGTTATACTTTGTCGGAAAAGCATTGTGTATAGGGATTTTTCTACCCCCCATTTTTTCGGATGTATTTATGATCAATACTTTTTTTCTGTTTAGAACATTGGACTTCGCAATTTCCAATACATTTTTGGTCTTAAAATCGGTTTTATCCCAAAATTCATCAGTGAAAATATAAGTCAGATCTTTGTCTGTGCCTATATTGGATGGCACAGATAAGTTAAGCTCATTCTTAAACGAGTTATATATCTCCTTATATGCGTTATCCATCAGTTCTTTTTCACTATCATCAGGAACAATATTTTTTGAATCCATCGAGCAGACCGCCTGCCAGAATAAATAATACTTTTCTTTCCATCCAAGGATCAGACTATCATTTTTCAATTCATTGAAATAGCTGAGATAACTCTTCATCGATACATCATCAGGCAGTTTTTCCCACCACTTCATGGAATAAGTTCCTTTCAAATATGCTCCGTGAAGAGATCTGTTTATCACTTCGATATCCGGATGATTCTGTATCTGGTCCTCAATCTGAAACTTATACTCATAGAATTGCAAAGAAGTCGGAATTATTTTATCCTCAACCGACACAACACTTTTTTCTTTTCTATTCCACTTTTCATCTTTTTTACTGACACCGCCTGCATATGTTCTGCCTTCAGGAAATCCTAGGTCAGCACCTATCAAAAATACTCTTTTAGCCCCCAGACGATAAGCCGCCTCCAACGCCATACTGGTAACAGTTCCGCCAAATATCCAATTATCGCTTTCATCTATTTCATTCGGTGCAAATTTACTTGAACAAGGGGTATAAACATAAAATCTGGGACCTTTATACATACCAACATATTTACTGTTAGTGACATAATCAGCAATCAACGGAATATCAGCAGAGAAATCCTCTATTCCTTCAATATGAGGAATCAAACCATCCGTCGGATCACATGCAACACACAGATCTGGCTTAATGCCATTATTACAAAACCATCTCAATGATGTGTTGACTGAACAAATCGTCCTTTTACCAATACTTTCTTTTATAAAATCCCCATTGTCGTTCAAAGATGGCCCGGCTGCAACTATAACCCATTCTTCATGAAGACCGGATGCATCAAATGCAGATATGTCTGAATGATCATATGAGGTATTCCATGTGTAATTAATCTGCCACTTCTGTTCAAAATGCTTTTCTGTCACCAAATTACTTCTGCTTATCAGCAACCGGTCGGCATATACTCCGTCATAACTGTCATCATCCCAATAGTATATTATAGGAACAACTTCATTCTCCACGACGCTACCGAAACAGTCTTCGATAACTTTATCCTTATCTTCATCGAATACATAGTGAAGTTTACCATCATCAATAAAACTTAAAACCCCGTATAAATCCGCATATGTTTTTACATTCTCATCAATTTCATAAACGTATATATCAGCCTCTTTATCCGATATCATCCAAAGCTGATAAGCAAGATATCCAAGTCCCCCGCCCAAAATGTTATATCGTTTTATTTCAGGCTTATAGATATCGTAAGCATATAAAAAACTTTCCCACATAGGATCGTAAGAACTATGAACATACTGCCCATCCTTATTCCTTAATGTGAGAAAGCCTGTTGAGGAACTTTCCAATGTCCAATTGCCTTCGGAAACATCAATACCGGTAAAATCTTTAAGATAATCCATCATTTTCGGAATGATACAATTATCTATCATGCCGGAAAACTTTTGCAG
>CACYDC010000303.1 GCA_902773025.1 uncultured Ruminococcus sp. | reverse complement strand
TTGATTATATATTCGTCAAGGGAGTTTGATGCGCATATTGCACAATCCGTATACCCGGCTTCGTCTAACATTTTTCTCGCCTTTTTTGATAAATACGTTATATCTCCGCTGTCAATGCGTATACCCTTCGGACGGCAGCCGAGCGGGGCAAGGACCTCATCAAAAACGCGTATTGCATTTGGAATACCTGATTTGATAACATTATAGGTATCGACAAGCAATGTACAGCTGTTCGGATATCGTCTTGCATATGCTGCAAACGCTTCATATTCACTGTCAAAAGACTGTATCCAGCTGTGCGCCATTGTGCCAAGCGCCGGAACACCGAATTCTCTGTCTGCTATCGTGCAGGCTGTTCCGGCGACTCCGCCGATATATGCGGCCCTTGCGCCGTATACAGCAGCATCGTAGCCGTGTGCCCGGCGTGAACCGAATTCCATTACGGCTCTGCCTTCAGAAGCCCTTACTATACGGTCAGACTTTGTGGCGATAAGGCTCTGGTGATTCACAGTCAGCAAAATCATCGTTTCAACAAGCTGAGCCTGAATTATAGGTCCTCTGACAGTTATAATCGGTTCTCCCGGGAATATCGGCGTACCTTCTTCCACAGCCCATACATCACATGTAAACTCAAAATTTTTCAGGTATTCAAGAAATGCTTCACTGAAAATACCCTTTCCTCTCAGGAACGCAATATCTTCATCTGTAAATCTGAGATTTTGCAGATAATCTATTACCTGTTCCAGTCCGGCCATAATCGCGAATCCGCTTTTATCAGGATTACGGCGGTAAAACATATCGAATGTGGCAATGATATCCTTCATTCCCTCTTCAAAATATCCGCCGGCCATTGTCAGCTCATAAAAATCCGTCAGTGTCGTGAGATTTATCTTATCGTAAGCCATATTTATTCCCCTCTCTTTAAAACTCAATATTCCGGACGATCTCTATACCGTTAGTCTGCATAATAAGAAATGCAGCAAGCTCACCTGTTGCAGGAAGTCTTGACGGAAGTCCGCAGGTAGCTACAAGCCCCATCGGAACAATAACTCTTGACGGCCTGTTAATGCGGTTCATTCCGCTTTTAAGCGATAAAGCAAGCTGTATGACACACATATCGGTACAGTCGCCGGTAATAATGAATGTATCGTAACCGTTTTCTATTACAGACCTCTGGAATTCTTCTTCAAGCCAGCCGTTTACGGAAAGCTTCGAAAAAATCTTAAAATCAGCAGATTTTTTAAGTTCATCCGTCAGCTCGCTTTCTGTTGTTCCTGCTACACAGTGAACAGGATATGTCAGAAATTCCGTACAATCCTCAGGATGGCAGTCGCACAAAGCGTAATTCCTTATACCATATTTCTGACATTCAGCAGAAAATGCAGCAACATCATCATTTATAGATAATACCTCTTTGCTTGCAAGTGCGCCTGATTTTACAAAACCATTTACCATATCGACCGCGATATGCGCTGTCTTTTTAACATCAAGCTCACAAGCGCTTACAGCGCCTGCTTCATTTATTGATTCAAACACCTTCTTTACGTCTGAAATTATTTCATTCAGTTCGAACACGTTTTTCACATCAATTCCTCCTTTATTAGTAATTATCTATTTGATATTATCAATTATATACTAACTAATCCTGCTTGTCAATACCCCCAGATGATTTTTTTGTTTTTTCATTATTTTTCTTCTTATCGATGTTTTTGAATCATTTTGTATAGATTATAAATATGAATTATTGAAAAAATATTGAAATATTACATTTTACACTTTACAGAATAAAAAAAAAGTGTTAAAATTATCATGATACAATTTAGTTTGTATCATACGACTTAACAGCTTTTATAAGTCATTTTTTAATTTTTATATACTAAAAAGGAGGAATTTTCCAATGACAAGAAAAATGAAAACCATGGACGGTAACAACGCTGCGGCTCATGTTGCATATGCGTTTACTGAAGTGGCAGGTATCTATCCTATCACTCCGTCCAGCCCGATGGCTGACTATGTTGATCAGTGGTCTGCTCAGGGTCTTAAGAACATCTTCGGCACAACTGTAAAGGTTTCCGAAATGCAGTCTGAGGCAGGTGCTGCCGGTACTGTTCACGGCTCTCTTAACGCCGGCGCTCTTACCACAACATTTACAGCTTCTCAGGGTCTTCTTCTGATGATCCCGAATATGTACAAGATCGCAGGTGAACTGCTTCCTGGCGTATTCCATGTATCAGCCCGCTGC
>CACYDC010000302.1 GCA_902773025.1 uncultured Ruminococcus sp. | reverse complement strand
ACCGGTATTCGATTTTACTCAGGAGCAGCCTGAGGAAGAAAAGAAACCGGAATCACCGGTATTCGATTTTACTCAGGAGCAGCCTGAAGAAGAAAGGAAGCCAGAGTCACCTGTGTTCGATTTTACTCAGGAGCAGCCTGAGGAAGAAAAGAAACCAGAATCTCCGGTATTTGACTTTTCACATGATAATAATACTCAGACTCAATCTCCGCAGGTTCCTTCTGCACAGCAGCCTGCGCCAAATATGAATCAAAATCAGCAGATGCCGGGTCAGCAGCAGAATCCATGGGGATATAATCCGTGGATGCAGCAGCAGGGCCAGCAATATCCGGGACAGCCTGATCAGCAGCAGATGCCGTGGGGATATAATCCATGGATGCAGCAGGGCCAGCAGATGCCAGGTCAGCAATATCCGGGTCAGCAATATCCGGGTCAGCAGATGCCCGGCCAGCAGTATCCGGGTCAGCAGATTCCGAATCATCCTGCACAGCCGGAAGTACCTGCACAGCCTGAAGTACCAGCACAGCCGGAAACACCGGCTCAGACTGCACCTCCTGCGCAGCCTGAAACTCCGGTTCAGCCGGAACAGCCGGCAATACCGTTAAATGAACCTATTCCTGATGAACAACCGGCAGTACCGTCAAATGAACCGGTTCCTGATAATACACCAGTACAGGATAGCAGTGCAACGCAAGCTGCTCCGGCACCGGGCGGTAACGGAGTACCTGCGAATTCAAAAGTGTTCACAAGCAATGATGCTTCTCAAAATGCAGGTGCACACGTATCAATTCCGGAAGGATATCAGGTTATTGCAGATTGTGCATTTTCAGGAAATCAGATTCTTGAGTCTATTGAACTTCCGTCTACTATGTTACATATCGGAGAGAGAGCGTTTGAGAACTGCACGAAGCTTATAACAGTAAAGCTTCATGATGGAATACAGGAGATAGGTAGAGGAGCCTTTACAGGATGTTCTAAACTGCCTACAATAACGCTACCGAATACTATAAGCAGAATCAGACAAAGTACCTTTAGCGGATGTGAAAGTCTTAAGGAAGTAAAGATACCGGAGGGTGTAAAGCATCTTGGCAAGCATGCATTTCTTAACTGTGAGTCATTGACAGAGGTAGTTATCCCTGAGGGAGTTGACGAACTGCCTGAGAATGTATTCAGTGGATGTCGTGCTCTTGTAAAGGTTGTTGTACCTGAAACAGTAGCAAATATCAGAAAGAATGCATTCAGTTGGTGTGAAGCACTTACAACGGTAAATATTCCGGAGGCTGTTAAAGTAATAGGAGCAGGTGCATTCACAGGGTGTTCAGCGCTTAAGACTGTTAATATTCCTCAGAATCTTGAGGTAATTGAATACGGTGCATTCAGCAAATGTGCGACACTCAGAAGCCTTACGCTGCCTGACACTATTACAACAATAGAGGAAAACGCATTCAATGGTTCTAACAGGACACTAAGGGTTCGCTGCTCAAAGGATAATTCTTACATAAGACATTATTGCAGGATGAACCGTGTAAAGACAGAGAATCTGGAGTAATATCACTGAATATTCAAAGCGGCAGGAGGTTGTCCTGCCGCTTTATGCATATTTGAAAAAAGAAAGGAGATGAAAACCATGAGATACTTTTCTGACGAAAGGCTCGCTCAGATGCGTGAAAATATTAAAGATTCAGTTATTGTGCAAAATAGCGGAATGTATTTGGCATATCTGAGAAAAATAGAGGATCTTGACAAACGAAATGATCAATTTGGTGATTGCCGTGAGCAGCTATTGCAGGCAATTGCTGAGCTTGAGAAGCTATCAGAAGGGTACATCCACAGAGGCAGGGCCTTGCCGGAAGATGAGGACGCTGATGCTTATGAATATGAGAATTACGATTATCGTTCTACAGACGATTGATCTCCGGAATACAAAATGAAAGCTCCCGTTTTATTCATTATAAGAATTTACGGGAGTTTGATTTTTATGCAAGAAAAAAAGAGCGTATATCTTACCGCTGCTTTTTAATCTTATGAAAAAAACGCAAAAGCTTCTACTGTGTGTCCGGACCCGGCGTGCCACCGGTGTCATGTTCGCACCGGCGTGCCGCCGGTGTCATGTTCGCGTAGCCGCTCACTACGTTCGCTACATATCAGCGTTGCCGTGTTGTTTCCGCGGTGCTCAGTTATAGCATAATAAACTCATTGTCATTATATCAGAATTATTGTTCCTTGTTGTAATTTGAATGTAGCATAATTAAGCTGTTAACTAAGAACCGCGGGAGCAACTCTATTACGCTTACCACGCAGTGAGCGCAGCGAACGGAATCGCGAACACGACTGCGGAGGCACTCCGCCGAACATGACTGCCCGGGCACCGGGCCCGGCGAAACTTTATAATTGTCGTCTTACTATGTGTTGCGTTTTTTACTAAGTGCCGCGCCGGACGGGGCTGTTGTGGCAAATTTAACGAATTTATCTTTTTGTAAGGGTGTAAATTTAAAAAGAATTAAATTGACTAAACAGCTGATTCATTGTAAAATATAACGTGGATATTTGTTTTCTTCGCGATAGCAAAGGAAAACTGTTATTAAGAATTTTATTACAGGAAGATGGATTGTTATGAACAAAACCGCAGAAGCGGCAATGCTTATGTCGTCGTTGTCGGTATATAAAGGAATACTCGGGCGAACAGTGCCGTGGGCTTTTT
This sequence comes from uncultured Ruminococcus sp., assembly GCA_902773025.1. Taxonomy (GTDB): domain Bacteria; phylum Bacillota; class Clostridia; order Oscillospirales; family Acutalibacteraceae; genus UBA1213. The sequence continues at coordinate 18,610 of CACYDC010000302.1, read as the reverse complement.
ACAGACTTCTATGCGCAGCCGAATTGCCGCCGCGTGAGTTTCTTGAAGCATGGGGAAGCTTTACTTCTGTTCTTATGGACAGGGGATATATGGATTCACTTGCAAAATGTCTTAGCGAAACGGCGCTTTTTGATGAAAATATTTTTTCCCGGACAGCGGCTGCCGGAAGAACAGATACTCTCAGCCATACTGTTATCAATGCAGTAAAAAGAGATATCGATGCCATTAAAATAATAAGCAGAATTACTCCCGGGGATATTATAGCCGATTATAGTTTCAGGGAACAGATAAAGCCTGTGGAAGAAACTCTTCCCCGGTGGGAAAATGGTGAAGTAATTGAGCAATTTATGGATAAGGATAATATGATCCGTGAGATATCGCAGTATCATCTGAAAAACGGATGCGGTATGTTTGCAAGATACAGGGCGTTTATCTGGAGGGATAAAAGTATTGAACCTGTTGTTTTTCCTGACAGTATAGAACTGTCATCTCTGAAGGGATATGAACTGCAAAGGGGACAGATAATTGAAAATACTACAGCTTTTCTTTCAGGTATATCCGGTAATAACTGCCTGCTGTACGGTGACAGGGGAACCGGAAAATCTTCAACAGTAAAGGCAATACTTAATAAGTATTACACCGAAGGATTGAGAATGGTTGAAATGCCTAAGGACAGACTGGGCGATTTTCCGCTTCTGGTGGATAAGATTGCAGGAATACCGCTGAAGTTTATTATATTTATCGACGATCTTTCATTCAGTGAAGAGGATAAAAGCTATGCCCAGCTCAAGGCTGTACTTGAGGGAGGACTTGCTGCGAGGCCGGATAATACTTTGATTTATGCGACATCGAATCGCCGTCACCTGATCAAGGAAGTATTTTCTGACCGCGATGATGACGATATGCACCGGAACGATTCTATACAGGAAACACTTTCGCTGTCGGACCGCTTCGGACTTTCAGTTAATTTCAGCAAGCCGGATAAGAAAGAATATCTGGAAATCGTTAAAAGCCTTGCAGAGGAATCCGGTATCGAATACGATGAAAATAAACTTCTGAAAAATGCCGAGCAATGGGCACTGACACGCGGCGGAAGATCTCCGAGATGTGCGCGTCAGTTTATCGCGGCAGTTCAGGCCGGCATTGTTCAGAATTAAAATGATAAAGAAAAAGGAGTATAAATAAAATGAAAAAGATTTTAGCAATAGCAGCTGCGGCGGCGCTTATTATGTCATGTTCAGCCTGCTCATTTTTTGGCAGATCGGAATATCCTGTTACCATAGCTAATTACAGTATAAATGAGAAACCTACATCAATTGTATGTCTGAGTGATTCTGTTGCAGATATTCTGATATCATGCGGATACGCAGATGCTATTACGGCAAGAAGCGATGAATGTACGCAGGAGGAGCTTGCGGATGTTCCGTCTGTGGGATCAAAGCTGGATCCGAGCGTGAAAAAAATAGAGAGCGTTTCACCGCAAATCGTTTTTACGGATAAAACAGTTTCATCTGATATTGAAAGTAAGCTTGGCAACAGCAATATCAAGGTGATGAAAATGATGACTGCTCAGAACGGTGATGAGCTTAAAGTTTTGTATGAAAGCTTAGGCTCAATTATGGAAGGCAGAGAAACAGGCAAGCAAAACGGTCAGAAAAAAGCTTCTTCACTGCTTATAACCCTTGGCGATCTGCAAAGACTTATACCGGAAACGAATGTTCCTCAGACAGTATGCTACCTGTATAGTACAGATTGTGTTGCGGCAACAAACGACAGTTTATGCGGCAGATTGTTTGAATATGCTAATATGATCAATATATGCGCTAATTATTCAGATCCGCAGGATGTGTATAATGCAGTGATTCGTGATGACCCGAAATATATTTTCTGTCCGGTCGGGGTAAAGGATAAGATACTTTCCGATGATAAATTCAAGACGGTATCTGCTGTAAAGAATGGAAATATATATGAGATCGATGCTGGTCTTTTTCAGCGTCAGGGCGACACTATGACTGACGTACTCTCATATATAATTGAAACTGTACATCCTGAGCTTAAAGGGAATTCATCAACTAATGACAAACCTGCTCAGGAATCCAAACAAGAATCAAAACAGGAGTCGAAACAAGAATCCAAACAGGAATCAAAACAGGAGTCGAAACAAGAATCTAAACAAGAATCCAAGCAGGAGTCAAAACAGGAATCCAAGCCGCAGAGTTCTGTTATCAAGGCAGATAATTCACTGGAGATAACAGATGATATGGCATATGGTCAAGGTGATCTTAACGAAAATGTCAAGAAGATACAAACAAGACTAAAGGAACTCGGATATGGTAAATTTGAGACCGGTATTACCGATTATTTCGGACCGGCTACTGCTGCTGCATATAATGCTTTCAAGACGAATAACGGGCTTGATAATGACAGCTTTGCAGATGCGAAGTCGCTCAGACTGTTGTTCTCTGATAAGGTGAAACCCGCTAAAACAGAGGAAAACCGCAATGCTCAGGAAAGCGTACAGGAAAATCCGTAATATACTATTTGGCAAAAAGGACAGTCTGATATGATAAAAACAGATCTTATCACAGGTTTTCTCGGATCAGGAAAAACAACATTTATTAAAAAATATGCCGGATATATGCTGCAAAAAGGGTTTAAGGTCGGAATTCTTGAAAACGATCACGGTGCAGTCAATGTTGATGTAATGCTGCTTGAAGAACTTGAAAAGGCCGGATGTATTATAGAAACTATAGCAGGCGCCTGCGATAAGGACTGTCATATGCGCCGCTTCAAGACAAAGCTTATTGCATTGGCCATGAGCGGATGCGACAGGGTGATCATTGAGCCGTCAGGAATTTTTGATATTGATGAATTTTTCGACAGCCTCAGAGAAGAACCTCTTGATAGATGGTATGAAACCGGAAGCGTGATCACTATTGTTGACGGTGCGCTTGAAGAAACACTTTCACCGCAGTCAAGGTATCTGCTTGCGTCACAGTGTGTATGCGCCGGTTCGGTCCTGATAAGCCGTACACAGCTTTTGACAACAGAGCAAACGAAAAATACAACAGATAATCTCAAGGCTGCTGTACGTGAACTGGATTGCACTGTGGACGAAAGCAGAATAATTGCGAAAAGCTGGGATGATCTCACAGATAACGATATGGAAGCGATATCTCGGAGCGGTTATGTAAAGGCTTCGTTTGTTAAAAAGTTTGGGAATATTTCCGGCTATTCATCGTTATATTTCATGAATAAGCAGCTTTCACGCGGGCAGGCTCTTGATATTGCGGAAAGAGTATTTACCGACAGAGATTGCGGAAACGTATTCAGGGTAAAAGGCTTTATATGCGAAAACGGCTTATGGTATCAATTGAATGCCGCAAGGGATATTTATTCAGCTGCGCCGATAGAAAACGGACAGGATATTATTATTGTTATAGGAGAAAACCTGAATAAAAGTAAAATATCCGGATATTTCGGGGAGGAAAAATGATGCCCAAAAATATATTGATAACTGCCGGGGGTACAGCGGAACCGATAGACGGAGTACGCAGTATTACAAATACCGGTACAGGAAAGCTTGGCAGTTTGATTGCCGACAGCTTCTCAAGATATGAGGATGTTGAAAAGATATTTTATATTCATGCATGGAATTCCTTTGTTCCGCAGACTCAAAAGGCAGAGCTTGTAAGTATTATGTCAACTGAAGATCTGGAAAAAGCTGTCAGAAAATTATGCGCTGAAGAAAAAATTGATATTGTGATACACAGTATGGCAGTAAGCGATTATCGTATACGGTCTGTTATTCCGGCAGAACTGTTGTCGGGAGTAAATACTGATACTGACGGTATTCTTGATTTGTTCGACAGGGAAAACTATACTAAAAAATACAGCAAGCTCCCTTCAAGCATGAACTCACCGGTTATACTGCTTGAACCTACGCCGAAGGTCCTGCCGATGTTCAGACAGCTTTTGCCTGAGGCGCAGATAGTAGGCTTCAAGCTGCTCGACCATGTAACGCATATTGATCTGATAGATACGGCTTACAGGCTGCTTGAAAAAAACAGCTGTGACTACGTTCTTGCAAACGATTATGCAACGGTGGCGGCGGGCGTGCATGAAGGTTTTTTGATTGATAAGAATAAAAATGAGTGTCGGTACATTGGCAAACAGGCTATTGCTGATGGAATAGCGCAGACGCTTCTTGGAGGTTGAGCATGAAAAATATTATACTTGGAGTAACAGGAAGCATTGCAGCATATAAGGCTGCGGATATAGCGAATATCCTGACTAAAGAGGGAAACAGTGTTAATGTTATTATGACTAAGGCGGCAACAGAGTTTATTACACCGCTGACATTCCGGACACTGACAAAGAATAAAGTGTACACACAGATGTTTGAGGACGATAATCCTTCAGAGGTTGCCCATATTGCGCTTGCTGAACGCGCAGATCTTGCTTTGATTGCTCCGGCCAGCGCGGATATTATGGCAAAAGCAGCGGCCGGTATTGCAGACGATATGCTGACAGCTGTATTGCTTGCGCTCAGAGATAAGCCGGTCGTATTTTGTCCGGCAATGAATACAAATATGTATGAAAATCCGGTAACGCAGCGTAACATCCGTATTCTGCATGACATGGGTCACCATTTTGTCGAACCGAGAGAAGCAATGCTTGCCTGCGGAACTGTTGGCAGAGGGGCGCTCGCAGAAAATAATGTCATACTTGAGGCAGTAAGAAAGCTGCTTGCATGATGAAAACGACACAGGACAGCGTAAAATGCTTATCCTGTGTCGTTTTTATGACTTTCTACTGTTTATTAACAATTACAATTTTGTTACAATTCCCATTGCAGCTGACTTTTCAACCTTTTCAACATTTCAATGTTGAAAAGTTAAAAACCGCGTGTGGAATAAAGTTGATAAGTATTTTATTTAACCTATACACCGAAAATAATACGTATTGCTTCTGAGGCAGTTTCATCCGGCAGCATTTTTACGGAAATATTAGGCTTGATACCTAAATCAAGATTTGCTTTTCTGCCAAGCTTTGTCATACGTTCTATTATATCAGCAGCACCATCGCAGCGTATTTCATTAAAATATACATGGATATGTTCTTCACGCTGTCTTATTGCGGTCACACCCATCTGCATTGCCTTGCTGCGGACAAGGGCAACGTTTATGAGTGTTTCAACAGAACCGGGAACATCACCGAATCGGTCTATCATTTCATCAATAACATCTCCGGCATCGTCTTTTGTACGTATATCTGCTATCCTTCGGTACATTTCAAGACGATGGCTGAGATTTTCAATATATTCCTCCGGTATATGCGCATTCGCCTGTATATCAACAGTACAATCTGTGTCGGTCTTATGAATGTCTTCGCCTTTTGCCTGACTGACAGCATCTCCGAGCAGTTTCATGTACATATCATAACCTACATCGGTCATATGTCCGTGTTGGCTTGCGCCGAGCATATCTCCGGCGCCGCGTAATTCCAGGTCACGAACGGCAATTTTGAAGCCTGAACCGAATTCTGTAAACTGTCGTATTGCTTCAAGTCTTTTCTGAGATATCTCGCTGAGCGCTTTATTTGGAGTAAATGTGAAATATGCATAAGCGCGTCTTGTTGACCGTCCTACACGTCCGCGAAGCTGATGAAGCTGGGAAAGTCCCATGCGGTCAGAATTTTCAATAATAAGCGTGTTGGCATTCGGGATATCCACACCTGTTTCTATAATAGTCGTGCTGACAAGAACATTTATCTCCTGTTCGAGCATCTGCCGCCATACCTCAGAAAGCTCCGCTTCGCTCATTTTGCCGTGTCCGAATGCGACCTTTGCCTCCGGAATAGCAGCGGCGATTTCAGAAGCCTTTGTTTCAATACCGTCTACCCTGTTATAAAGATAAAATACCTGTCCTCCCCTTCGCAGTTCACGGCGTATAGCTTCGTTTATCACTGCATCGTCATATTCAAGCACATAGGACTGTACCGGATGTCTGTCCTGAGGCGCTTCCTCTATAGTTGACATATCGCGTACTCCGGACATTGCCATGTTAAGAGTTCTTGGTATAGGTGTCGCTGAAAGAGTGAGGATATCAACATTTTTATACAGGGCCTTGAAGTTTTCCTTCTGCTCAACGCCAAAGCGCTGTTCCTCGTCAATTATAACAAGTCCGATATCACGGAATTTAATATTGCTGCGTATCAGACTGTGTGTGCCGACAACCATGTCAATATCTCCGCGTTCAAGCTTTTTAATAATATCCGCTTTTTGCGCAGGAGTGCGGAATCGTGACAGCAGCTCGATTTTGATGGGATAGCCCTCAAAACGGCGCAGAACTGTCTGATAATGCTGCCATGCAAGTATAGTTGTAGGGACAAGCAATGCGCACTGCTTTCCGTCAGTAACGCATTTAAAAGCAGCTCTCAGCGCCACCTCCGTTTTGCCGAATCCGACATCACCGCACAGCAGACGGTCCATAGGCACAGGACGTTCCATATCGTCCTTGATCTCTTCGATACAGCGTTTCTGATCTTCAGTTTCTTCGTATTCAAATCTTGCTTCAAAGTCGCGCTGCCATTCATTATCCTGAGAAAAAGCAAAGCCTTTTGCGCTCATTCTTTCAGAATACATTTTTATCATTTTATCAGCGATATCCTTGACTGCTTTACGCACACGGCTTTTGGATTTCTGCCATTCGTTTCCGCCGAGCTTTGAAAGACGTACACCCGAATCTTCTCTCGGACCGATATATTTTGCGATCATATCGAGTTGGTTTACCGGTACAAACAGACTGTCGCCTTTTGCATATTTTATTATTATATAGTCCTTTATGACTCCGTGTATTTCTTTTTTCTGTACGCCCTGAAACAGACCGATACCGTGGGTATTATGTACGACATAATCTCCGGGCGAAAGCTCTGCAAGGCTGAACAACGCGCCGGCTTTGCGGCGTTTTTTCTTTTTGTTTTTCTCAGAAACCGCAGTAATGCCGGTATGGGCAATAAGACAAAACTGCGCTGAAGGATATTCAAAGCTTGCGCTCAGACTTCCGGCTGTGATATAAATACCTTCGCCCTCGAGTGGAGCATTTTCAGATAAAAGACGACAACTTATATTTTTTTCAAGCAGATCATTATACACATTTTGGGCATTTTTCTGAGTTCCCGCAAGGACAACACATGTTTTATCAGAAATACGTATGCTTTCGAGATCCTCGCACAGTACGTTTACTGAACCGCCCCAGAGTGAAAGTTGTTTTGCGGTAAAATTGACAAGCGCTCTCTGCGGAAGTTCACAGCTGCCCCTGGCAAAATTATCAATAAATACAGTATCCCTTTCGCTAAGACAGGACAGATGATCTGACCATTCACCCATAAAATGATCAAGACCCTTGCACAGGATCCCTTCCTTTCTGTAATCCATAAGATCATCGCTCCACTGCATAAGAACAGCTTTTACCCTTTCCTTAAGCGCAGGCTGTTCGGAAACGAATACGATCTCATTTTCTATAAAATAATCGTAAAGCATGGCAGGGTGATCATAGATCATCGAATAGTATTTATCAATTGAAGTAAGTCTGCCATCATTTTTAAGCCGTTCAGCTTCATCCTTCATTATTTCTTTTGACTTGGCTGAATATTTATCACGCAGAGAAGACGCTTTTTTAACTATTTTTCCTGCAAGAGTTTGCAGATCATCGCACAAAAGCTCGCTTGACGGTGTAATTGTAAAATGATCGACCCTTTCTGTACGGCGTTGAGTTTCAATATCAAATTCCGAGATAGTATCTATTTCATCTCCCCAAAATTCAATGCGGTAGGGAAGGGCTGATGACGGCATAAATACGTCAAGTATGCCGCCCCGCACGGAAAACTGACCGCTTCCTTCAACCTGCTGCGCGCGTTCATATCCGCAGGCGGAAAGGACTTTAATCAGATGTTCGGGTGAGATTTCTGCGCCTTCTTTTACGGTAATTGTATTGTTGCGCAGTGTTTCAGGCGGTATCGTATACTGCAAAGCGGCATCTGCACAGGCAATAACAATATCACATTCGTTATTTATAAAAGAATAAAGAACTGAGATACGCTGATGAATAAACTCTCCTGAAACGCCTGTAACCTCACGGAAGGTAAAATCCCTTGCAGGATAATATCCGGCCTTCAGGCCCATTGCGTTTATATCCGAGCATAATCTTGCGGCTTCAGTTTCATCTGCTGCAAGAACAAGTGCTTTTTTTTGCAGTCTTTTGCATACAGAGTAGATCAGATGCGCTTTATGGACAGCTGAAAGACCTGTTGCCATAGCCGGTGTTGCACCCTTTTGTATTGCTCGTTCAAGTGTTCTGTATTCTTCTGTACCCCAGAGTACATCGTCTAAAAATCTCATTGGTGACCCTTTCTGTTTTTGTTTTAATACAAGCACTAATGCCGCAAGACAACAGATACTTCGTCTTGCGGTGAGTGTTTTTATGGTGTTGTTAATGTAAAATAATAAATCCACAGCGGTATTATTATTTTGTATTGAATAAGTTCATTGCCTTGTCAGTCTGCCCGCTGATCATTAATCCGACAGCCTCACACGCTTTTTCTGCACATTCGCTCAGCGCTTTGTATTCACTTTCGGTAAAATGCGAAAGCACCCAGTCGGCGAGATCCCATTTTTCCGGTTTGTGTCCAACGCCAAGCTTGATCCTCGGAAACTGATCGCTTCCGGAAAGGTAAATAATATTTTTTATACCATTATGGCCGCCGTCACTTCCTTTGCGGCGAATACGCATTTTTCCTGTTTCAAGTGAAATGTCATCGAATATAACGATAACATTTTCCGGCGGTATTTTGTAGAAATTCATGGCCTCTGTAACTGCAAGACCTGAATTATTCATATATGTGGAGGGCTTCATAAGAAGTACCTTTTTATCTGAAATTGTACAGGTCGTAACGAGGGATTTGAACTTTATCCTGTCAATTTTTACACCAAGCTGCTGTGAAAGATGATCCAGAGCTATAAATCCGGCATTGTGTCTTGTACCCTCGTATTTTGTACCGGCATTTCCAAGGCCGACAACAATATATTCAACACTCCCGGAAAGCGGTTCTTTTCTTTTGAAAAACATATTGAAATCTCCGTTAACTCATAAATGTAATATAATAGAATATTGATGAACTCAGACAGTATATCCCCGCAATGGTACACAGACATACAGCTGTGATCTTTGCCGGAATCCTGAACTTCTTTTTTTTGCATTTGCCGAGATCCGATACCATCCTGCCGAAAAAGTATGCCCCCAAAACTATTGCAGGAACGGCATAGCGGATGTTTTGTGTACAAACCTGAGGATATTGCAGACAAAAACGGTAGTAAAAGAGCATATATACGGTGTATATAATTGCTGTAAAAATTTTATGTATGATATTCATCTTTCTGTCATTGAACCATATATATATCATTGCAAAAAAGCTTATCAGCCCGACAATTACGACCGACCAAAACAATATTTTGTCCCAGTGAGCGACATGCGGGTAATAAGACACAGTATATAATTCATCAAACGCTGAAGTTTTGAAAAGGGCAATAAGAGGATTATATTCATTATATTTTCCTCCGTAGAATTTAAACTGATCGCCGACATTCTGGAGCTGATAAGGATTAAAATCAAATAAGCGTTTCATGACCGGGACATTTCCTATATACTGTCCTGATTTTTCAGAAAGCTCATATACGTAATCAAACGGTACGTCAAATTTAATAAGATTTCTTATACTCCACCACATTCCTAAAGGAATGCTTATACCGAGAAATACGGAAAACTGTACGATGTACTTTTTGAAATTCTTTATATCCTTGAAAAACACAAAAATGAAAATAAATGCAATTGCCGGCGCAGCCATCCAACCGGAGAGCTTAGCCATCATTGAAAAGCCTACACAAAGGGCAGTACAGATTATTCTGCCGAGTGATCTGCTTTCATACCAGCACAGTGCATTGTATAAAGCTCCGAGTATCAGAGTAATAGAAAGAATATCATTATTAATGCTTCCTGAAAGGATAAAAAATGTCGGATTAAAACAAATTACCGCCATTGCAGTGACGAGTCCGGTACCGCTGAGCTTCATTCTGCGGAAGATCTTATAGCTGAGTATCATACAGCATGAGGAATAATACAGAGTGAGTATCTGTACATTTTCCCAGATATATTTCTGCTCCATGCCGAAAATATTAAGAATCCTTGCCCATAATGCTGCGATGATATGGTGCAAAGGGGGATGATAGAATTGATAGATATCACGTACATCCGTATTTGGCAATCTGAGGTTATATGATATGTAAGCCATATATCCAAGATGACCGTCCATTTTTTCAATACTTCCGAGATCATGCTGTCTGTATGGTAATTTAACAGACATGATGTATGCAAAACGGAAAAGAAATCCCAGTATGAACAGCAGAAGTACCAGTCTTTTGGTATTCAATGCCTTTATACTGTACAGATATATGCTGGATGCAATGATAAATGCAATACCGCTCATAAGAACAACCAACTGCGGCCGGTTGCTGTCAATAAGCATACGTCCGAATGAAAGGGCAAATAATACCGAAGCGATACAAAGTACGGTATATAATTGTTTTTTGTTATGAGTCGGTGATTTATAGCATATGCATGATGTGCCGAAAACTCCGCAAAAGGCAAAGGTAAGAACCGGTACAGTTGCTGATATCCCGGAAACCTTACTTGTCGATGTAAGCGACATACACAGCAGACAAGCGACAGCTGTGGTCAGAAACGGATGCTTGGCAATTATATCAGCCGCATACAGCAGAATCGGTCTGTCATTTGAACGAATATGCTTTTTTTCGGTATCGGACATATTATTCCTCCTTTTTGTCAGAATAGGGATATGCTTATACAAAACAGTTATTTTGATTCATGATATTCCTTTTCAGTATTGACATTCCAGATATCACGCTTATCTGTTTTTTCTTCTTTAATAATCTGAGCAGCCCTTATAGCAGTCAGCATTGAGTGATCCATATTATTGTAACGGTGCTGTCCGTTTCTGCCTATACAATAAAGATTTTCGTAGCTGTCAAGACAATCGATCAGCTTGTCGATCTGAGAATAGGTATCAAAATAAGCAGGATAAGCTTTTTTGACCTTTTCTCTGTGGCTGTCGATTATATCGGATGATTTTATTACCCCCATCTCTTCAAGTTCCTTTGAGGCGAGTGCAATACATTCCTCATCTGTAAGGTTCCAGAAGTCATCTCCTTCTGTACAGAAAAACTCCAGACCTATCCAAACAGTATTTTCCGGATCCTTGACCATATACGGCGACCAGTTATTGAAAATCTGTAGTCTTCCGATCTTAACTCCCGGCTCCTGGACGTAGATCCAGCAATCAGGTACTATATTTCCCAGTGTTTTGATATTAGTTTTGTTTACCAGATTAAGCTTTTTTACCAGCAGGCCGACCGTCACAAAATCACGGTAAGGCAGGCCTTTGGCAATATCAATTATCTCGTTTGCGGGTTTATCTCCTGCCATACCGCCGACAAGCTCATTCAGCGGCATTGACGAAATAATGATATCTCCGCTGATGTTTTTTTCGCCCTCAGGGGTATTACAAACAAGTGAAGTGATTCGGCCTTTTTCACAAACGATCTTCTTTACACTATGATCCTTCAGAAGCTTTGCTCCTTTGCTTACGGCAATATCAGCAGCAGTTTCCCACAATTGTCCCGGGCCGTATTTCGGATACCAGAATTGTTCTATAAGTGATGTTTCTACTTCTTTATTTTTCTTTTTTCCGCCGAATGCTTTTGAAAACATATCTTTAAGTAATGCGCGTATGGAAAGACCTTTTACACGCTGTGAACCCCAATCAGCAGAAATATCCCTAGGGTGTCTGCCCCAGAGTTTTTCGGTGTAGCCTTCAAAAAACATACTGTACAGTTTTTTTCCGAATCTGTTTATATAGAAATTTTCAAGTGAATCCTCTTTTTTCTTGAATATGGAAGCCTTGAGATAGCTGAATCCTGCGGCTGCCGTTGTTGCAAAGCCCATGTTTTTTATTGTTGAGCCTGACATTTTGATAGGATAATCAAAAAACTTCTTTTTATAGTAAATTCTTGAAACTCTGGTACGGACCAGCATTACTCTGTCTTCCTTTTCAGGATCAGGACCGCCCGGCTCAAGAGCTTTTTCTCTGCCGAGTTTTTTATCATCGTATGATGGGGAGCCCTGTACAGGCATAAGATCGCTCCACCATTTCATTACCTCATCACTTTTTGAAAAGAAACGGTGTCCTCCGATATCCATACGATTTCCGTTATATTTTACAGTCTGGGAAATACCGCCGATAGAACGGCTTTCCTCTAAAATAATTACCTCATATTTGTTTTCATCCTTGAGCAGTTCATTTGCTGCTGTAAGTCCTGCCGGGCCGGCACCGATGATCAATACTTTTTTCATATAATTTTACCTTTCTTTGCCGGTGTTTCTTGATTTTCCGGTGATTAAGAAATTACTTTTCCTGCTGTGCTTCATCGTTGTCTGTTTTGTTGTATAAAAGAAATTTTCTCGCAAAAAAATTCCACATATAAACCAGAACAACGGCGATAATTTTACCGATTATATAGTATTTATCTGTCGGAAGGAGTGAACCGAAAACAGCATTTTCAACGAGTATTCCTTTACCGAACAAACCTTCTGTTGCAAAAGGCGCAATGATCAGCTGTGTCAGCCCAAGGCCGATGATACCGATCACTGCAAATACGATAAAATCAAGTGTACGGCTTTTTACCTTTGCTTTAGAAAATACCCATAAATTAGAAATGATATAATTAACTGCCAGACCGACAACAAATCCGAATACTGCGCAGATATCCTCAGGCAGACGAAAAATTTCCCTGACGGCGATCAACACCGCCATATCAACAATTGTTGCAATACCGCCGACAAACAGACTCCTGAAAAACTGTATAGCGGTATTATTTGTTCCTTCAAGAAATATTTTTTTAAGATTCATGCTAACTTTCCTTATTTCCGATTTTGATAAATGCATAAAATACCACAAATGATATTTTAATGCAAATGAGTAAAATTGTCAACAGAATACAGGGGATATTTGCTGCATAATAAAAAAAGACCGCAGCAATGAATACTGCGATCCTTTAATTTAATTATCAGTCTGCTGCGGCATTCTCAGAAGCTGTTTTTTGTGCGTTGCTCTTCATGATGTCAACCGTCCTGCTTACGCTGTATTTTGAAAGACAAGCATCGTTAACTTCATATTTAAGCTTCTTTTGCTCTTCATCGATATAGGATTTGAAATCGTCATCCTTCATTTCGTGACGTATCTGATGTTTTGAGATATCTCCGACCTCGTCAGCTTCCTCGGGAAGTGTTTTTGCTTCATCATCAATCGAACCTTTATAAATAAGGTAATGTGTGTTATCTATTGTTTTTACAGCAGCCTTTTTGTCATCAAGCTCTTTGATCGCCTTTTGAAGTTCCTCTGGAAGACCTGAATCCTCCAGTATAGCTGTCTGTTTGACACCGGCAGATGTTTCGACAGAGAAATCTGTTTTATATGCATCGTCTATTTCATCTGTTGTTTTGCCTTCGTTAAGATCCTTTGCATATTTTGCAAAGCTGCTGATGACCTTGTCATGAGTTTCGTCATCGATATCGACTTCATTCTGATTTTCGTCGGTTGTTTTCAAGGAATAGGGAATATAGTAGTATGTCGTATATTTTTCCTTGAAGTATTTTGTCAGTTCATCGTCCTTAACAGCTTTAGGACCTTCGCTGCCATAGAGATAATCAAAAAGCTGTTTTTCACGTTCGGAAGAATAACCCAACAATTCAGCAAAGGTTTCTGCGCCAATGCCAAGATCCTTATATATGTCCATATATCCGGCGTCAAAATAACCCTGATATGTTTTTACAATATTCTTTTTGGCATTTTTATCCTCATCGAGTTTATTGTCACGGCAAAGCTTATCTACGGTAAGGAAATGCAGTGCATTTTTCTTTGCGGTATCGTAGATCCAGTCATAAGCCGCTTTTCCTTCAATTTTTTTGGAGGAAAGATCATCCTTTGTGATATCAAATTCCTGTTCTGAATCCTCGTTTATTTTGCTGATAGCCTCGTTTGCGGCATCATATGTGTAGTAGATCCAGCCTCCGTTAGTAAGGGTTTTTTTCTGTGTTTTCAGACTCCATGATGTATCCGCGCAGCCCGAAGCCGAAACAAGCATAGCGGCAGCGCCGATAACGGCCACCGGTTTTAAAATACTCTTTAATCTCATTATAAATGCTTCCTTTCAGAAATTTAGATAAACATATAGCATATTATACAACAAAAAGCTTTCAAAGTCCATACAAAAATTTAAAAATCGATTTATTTTTGTGGTGAAAGTGCAAAGGAGTGTTTAAATAATGGCAGGTGCTCAAAAACGACTTAATTTATAAAAGCAAAAAGAGGGCTGTGAAAAAATGTAAATTCAACCCCATGATTTTTCACAGTCCTTGATTCGGGTATTTATTGAAAGAAGATATGTGTTTATGTATGATCTCTTCTCGTTTTTGGTTATTTTCATCAGTATTTATTGAGTTATTTTTATACATGGTATGCCAATATAGCAGTTCTTCTATCAGATTTTCATCAATTGAATTTTTGTGTCTGACTGTTGTAGAATAATTGATATATATTTTTTTGTTAAATAGCATGTTTGCAAGGAAAGGCATTGTATATATTGCAGGAAGTAAACTGTTTAAAACGCTAATTAGTGTTACCATCGGATCCTGATGGCTATAAAAAAGATAATTAACAAGGTTATGGCAGCATAATACTATTATTATAATACTACTAAGAATAACAGTGATTATTCGGATAGTGTTAAGTACAGGTTTAGTTGCATCAGCAATGATATCATAATATAAGAAGGTTATTACTAATAATATAATAATTAGGAAAGAATTCAGGGGATATAAAAAAGTTATGAAACCATATATGTGTAATAAATAGAATTGTAAATAGAAATGTATTCCCAAATAATAGAGATATTCGAGAATAACAGGCAAGAACAACATAAAAGCAAAAGAATAATATGTTAATCTGTATATTATGATGTATTTTCTTCGGCTATGTTTAACGCTTAATGAAATAAGCATCAGTATTAATGGAATGTAAAGTGTTATATGACCGATGAAAAATCCAGTGGATATATATGATGTATATGTTAACAAAACTATGTCAATAAAAAGCCAAACCATTGCGAAAACTGTTATATATGCAATTATTTTATTTGATTTCTGTTTAGGAGAAAATAGAGCTTTTTTCATTTTAAACCTCATTGATCATATGTATACGTTGTTAATCAATTCTTCTCTTTTTTGTTTATATTCTTCTTCTGTAATAGTTCCGTTTTGGTACATACTTTGCCAGTATTCCAAAACACGCGTTAAGTCATATTTCGGTTGGGACGGTAATGATGAAACTGATTGGGAAACTGCTGCCTGATAAGGTTTCGTATTATACTCTTTATAAGAATTATTGCGATTTATAAGCTTTTCATACTCCTTGTTATATTCCTCCTGACTTATGATTCCGGCATTCAAAAGTCGGATCAATTCAGATTCCGAACTATTGGAAGCAATTGTACCATTGTTCTTGTTTCCAATTATTACTTTTATAATACCGGCTAATAAAAGAGCAGCACCGATAGCAAATAAAATATAACCAAAAGTAATATAAACTGACCCGTTATCGGTATTACCGGTATGAAGCCAACTTGAAAGCCGTCTGGCATAGTCTTGCCGCAAGTAATCACCGTATGCATATAATCCTCCGCCGGATAATATAAGGATAATTCCAAAGATAATAAGTCCCATAATATGACCTCCTTATAAATGATATTTGATTAATAGTCACGTTTGTTAATTTTATTATAGAGTAATAAACTCTAAAAGTCAATGCAGCATTTGCATTTTTGTTATATTTTACATTGATAATTATAATTATTTGTGAAAATTAAACAATATGAAGGTGCGATTATGAAATATAACAAAAGAATCAGAAACGTTCGTGAGGACCGTGATTTAACACAACAGATCATTGCAGATTTGTTACACATCGGACAGCGTACCTATGCGGATTATGAAAGCGGAAAAACACGCCTTCCAATTGACAGTTTATTGTTTCTTGCAAAATACTATGATCTTTCGGTAGATTATCTTTCAGGTGCAAGTGATATTCCCAATCCATATCCTTTAGAATGATATAAAATCAAGAATTTGATGTTTTTCGCAGTATTGTGCGGGCTTTTGCAGTGGCAAAAGCCTTTAATAATATTATTACATTGTTCAATGCTTGTTGTATACATTTCAGATCAAATATGTTATATTTGTCGTGGAAGATCATTCGATATGAGATACGAAAGGTGAGGTTAATGGAAAAAATAAAGGCAGTAATATTTGATATGGATGGTGTAATATTCGATTCAGAACGGCTTTATATGCAATGCTGCAAGGAAGCGGCGCGGATTTTCGGGATCAGGAATATTGAAAGTACTGTTATCTCATGTATCGGACTTAATACCGAAAAAACACATGAACTGTACAGAAATACATACGGCGCGGATTTTCCGATTGATGAATATTGGAAAGAAGTTACAGGAAGATTTGCAGAAAAAGCTCAGGGCGGTTTGCTGCCTGTGAAATCCGGCGCTGAAAATTTACTGAAATACCTTTGCAAAAAAAATATTCCCATTGCCCTTGCTTCATCCACAAAAACAGAAATTATCATGCGCGAACTGAATGCCGCCGGCCTGACAGACTATTTTGACATTATTATTGGCGGAAATATGGTAAAGAAAAGTAAGCCTGATCCTGATATTTTTCTTCTTGCGGCCGATAAGCTTGGATATCCGACAAATGAATGTATCATTATAGAGGACAGCTTCAATGGGGTCCGCGCAGCTAGTGCCGCCGGTGCATATGTAATAATGGTTCCTGATATTGCTGTGCCTGACGCTGAAATGGAAAACCTTGCGGATAATATATTCGATTCCCTCATTAATGTTAAAGATTTTTTTGTTAAGGAAGTTTTTGGCGAAGAGTAAAACAGAATATGTAAAAAACTCCCGGCGGCCATGTTCATTCAATGATCCCGGGAGCTGTTTTTTGTTTTATAAAACATTTTTGGAAATTTTGAGCGGTCGTGTATATTTTCTTTTGAGAAAATAAGCAATTCCTATAATGATCATTATTGCTGACCCGATAATGATATCCAAAATTATTGTATTCAGATAGGACAGATCTTTAAGGCTGTCATTTGTTACCTCTATAGCTTCAGAAACAGCTATGCCGCCGCCTTCTTTTTCTATCAGAACAGCTATGTTGGCAATGATCGCCATATATTCGGCAGCTAAAAATGCAAAAAATGATATGATTTCGCATATTACTGCACTCAGCTTTGTAGCCCTCTTTCCGGTCAGAACAAATCCGCCGAAGCTGAGCGGCGCAATTACAGCGCCTGATATTCCATAGCACGGAAAAAACTGATAACTTAGTATATATAGTGAGGCACCAAGTGCTGCGCCGAATAAAGCCCCGAATATACCGGCGGTCATATTCTGTTTTTTCTTTTCAAACATATCCCGTCTTTTTTCATATTGTCTGCGCTTGCGGACTATGCAGTTATCACAAACCGGTGTTAGCGTTCGTCCGACAATATACAGTCCGGTTTTACGGTTTCTTGAACACACCCTGCACACAGGTGTGATGGTTTCGCTTTTGCAAAGATCTAACAGATATCCGGCAGTATTTTTAAGCTGTTCTTTGTCGAATTCAGAATCTATAGTCATTTTTATTGTAATTCGTATCTGCTTATTTTTGTAGACAGCTTTAGTAATAAACTCCTTGTTTTCGGCGGAGAAGCTTTTAAGAGATTCCTCCAGAGATTTGGTGGAATTTGCATTGCTGTCCAGAAAAAAGGAATATCGGTTTTCAATTTGTGAAAACTCAATTATAGTATGAAATCCCTCAAATGTATTGAATGCCGAGTGAGATTTTTTGTTATAGCGATATCCTATGGTGATAAGAAATTCCTGAAATTCGCTTTCAGTCATATTATACCCGCCTTTCATTGCGATCGTCCACGTATATTATAATATATACGACAAAAAATTACAATAGCCTTCCTCCGGCCGGACAGGTGCCCGGGCAGTCTATTTCGCTTAGCCGCTTACTACGTTCGCTTCAAATTCGGCGTTGCCGTGTTGTTTCAGCGGTGCTATAATATAGCATATTTAACTTATTATCATTAGATCAGAATAACTGTTTCGTGTTGTAGCGTGAATGTAACATAATTACGCTTTTCACTCAGCACCGCGGGAACAACGCGCAAAACGCTTACCACGCAGTGAGCGAAGCGAACGGAATCGCAAACGCGACAGCGGAGGTACTTCGCCGAACACGACTGCATTGACGTGACCAAGACGTGACTAAGTGTATAATTTTAGTTGGCAAAAGCAGTTTTTAGATTCGAAACCGGAGGCAAAAGTAGCCAACGCCGCAGGCGGCTTGCCCTT
>CACYDC010000301.1 GCA_902773025.1 uncultured Ruminococcus sp. | reverse complement strand
TATATCCGTTCAGTGGGAGTAAAATCTCCCACTGAACGTCAGCAAGCCTACGGCTTGCCTTTGCTTGTTGAAAGCAAAGCTTTTAAAGCTTTTTGTATAGGGGAAGGATGTGAAGCAATGAAAAGGATAATACGATCGGCTGTAACAGGAGCGCTGTGTACAGCATTGCTGTGCGGTTGTTCAGATATCAGCTTCGGTGAACAGACACTTCTCAGACCGCCGAGAGCAACAGGCGCAAAGGCCGAAATACAAACGATCATTAAGGAACAGGCAGGAAATAACTATACCCTGAAATATCCTCAGAATGGAGATCACCGTTCGGCAGTTACTGTATTTGAAACCGGAAAGGATAAAAACCATGCTGAATATGCGGCGGCTTTGTATTCAACGGATAATGATTCAAAGCTTAATCTGTCTGTAATGAAAAACGACGGTGAACAATGGAGCTGGCTTGGAAGCTTTACCAATGCAGGAACAGGAGTAGACAGACTCGTTCTCTATGACATAAATAATGACGGCAATGATGAAATACTCGTTGGCTGGACAACATATAATACCGGACAGAATACGCTGAGTGCATATTCTTTGGAAGAGGATTCGGTCCGTGAAATGAGTCTTAACGAGATATATACCGATATAGTTATCGGAGATATTACCGAGGATAAAACTCCCGATATAATGCTTGTTTCACTCAGAAACGACAAGTCTTCTTCAAATATAAAGCTTTTGCAGTATTCCGAACAGGAGAAAAAGCCGATAGGGAAGTTTTTCCTTGAGCTTGACTCTGAGGTAGTAAAGTTTGTATCAATTATCTTCGGTAAAATAGATAAAAATAAAAGCGGAATAATAATAGACGGCGAAAAGCCCGGAGATATCCTTACTACACAGGTTATCTATTTTGATGATGAATCAGGAGAACTGATCGACCCGCTTGTGGTCCAGAACGAAACACAGACGGTTACTAATGTGACAACAAGGAAAGATGTTATAACCTCAAGGGATATAGACAGTGACGGTATTATCGAGATACCGGTGGTTTCACAGCTTCCGGCACAGCCTGATACCGCTCCCGGAGCAGTATGCAGTATGACTTCCTGGGAACAGATGTCTGTAGATAAAAATGTGCTTAAGCCGAAATATAATACGGTAATGAACTATAATGACGGCTATTACTTTATGATACCTGATGTATGGAACGGTTCCGTTACCGCCATAAGCAATGCAGGCGACAGATGTATAGATTTTTATAAATGGGACAGTAAGACCTCTGTAATAGGAGAAAAGCTGATTTCTGTCACGAGGTTTACTTCGTCGGAATGGGAAAAGGCAGATAAAAACGCTTATGTCGTACATAAAAATGTGTCCAATAATCAGAACGAATATATTATCGCAGTACAGAGATACTATAAGGACAATGGAGATGAAATGAATATTAATTCAGATAAGCTTGAAAAAGCTGTGGTTCTGATATCATAAAAAATGAAAGGGTGTAGATTAAATGAAAAACATACTTGTTGCAGAGGATGAAACAGCTATTCGTGAGTTTGTGGTTATTAATCTCGAGAGAGCCGGATATAACGTAACAGAAGCAGAAAACGGCGCAGTTGCGCTTCAGAAATACGATGAAGCAAACGGGGATTTTGATATTGCAGTTCTGGATATAATGATGCCTGAAATGGACGGGCTTACGGTATGCAAGGAGCTGAGAAAACGCAACGGCAGTCTGGGAATAATAATGCTCACAGCAAAAACTCAGGAAATGGATAAGGTATCCGGACTAATGCACGGCGCAGACGATTATGTAACAAAGCCGTTCAGTCCGATGGAGCTTGTGGCAAGGATCGATGCTTTGTACAGGAGAATAGCTATCGCGGAGATGAGAAGCGAAAATAATTTCAAGGAAGAAATAAGATCAGGAGATTTTACGCTGAATCTGAAAAATCATATGCTTAAGAAAAACGGAAGACTGATCGAGCTTACGCAGGTGGAATTCCAGATAATGGAATACTTTTTCTCAAATCCCGGTATGGCGCTCGACAGAAGCGCGATACTGAAATATGTATGGGGAGATCAGTATGTCGGAGAGGAAAAAATCGTAGACGTAAATATACGCCGTCTGCGTATGAAGGTGGAAGCAAATCCATCCTCGCCTAAATATATAGTTACTGTATGGGGACTTGGCTATAAATGGGAGGCAAACTGACAGTACATATGAAAAGGTATGATTGAAAGTGATCGGGAAACGGTTTGGAAGCTTTTGTAAATAATACGAAGCTTCTGCCCGAGACCGTATCACGTTTTACTTACAGATCTCTGGAAAGGGAGTGGTTGCTTGAAAGGTATTACAAAACGATGGATGGTCAATACCTTTGGCGTTATACTCATAATATTATGTATACTTACTGTAGCTTTTTCCTTTGTGGTTCAAAGTTTGTATTATAACGGAATACGTCAGACTCTCAGCGGAAGATCGGGTGAGCTTACCGGTATGTTTGCCAGGGACAACAGTTTTACGGAAACGGCTATAAACTATGTAGAAGACTTTCCGGATAAAGAAATGATGGAGCTTGTCGTAGTCAGCAAAGACGGAGAGGCAATAATCAATTCCACCGGATTTACACCTGATAAGAATCAGGAAATGCCTGATTTTCAGGCGGCGGTTGAAAGCAGTGATAAGGGCGCAGACTGGTATGGAAGGAACAGCTCGGGCGAAAAAATAATGGCATATACAAGGGTAATAACCGGACGTAATGGTGAAAATATTGGCGCTATCCGTTATGTCGTTTCACTCGAGGAGGCAGACAGAAAAATATTTATAGCAATATCATTTGTTTGTCTGGCAGGAATTCTGATAATGTTCTTCATATTTGTATCAAATACGTATTTTCTTAATTCGATCGTACGGCCTGTGCGGGAGATAAGTGTTACAGCAAGAAAAATTGCGAGGGGAGATTTCAATGCCCGAATAAATAAATTCTATGATGATGAGATCGGTGATCTTTGTGATACGATAAATTATATGGCAGGAGAGCTTGGTACAGCGGATAAGATGAAAAATGATTTTATATCATCGGTTTCGCATGAACTGCGTACACCGCTTACGGCGATAAAGGGCTGGGCGGAAACGATGCAGATGGACGGCTTTAACGATAAAAGAACACTGGAAAAGGGTATGGGTATCATTATAAAGGAAACCGAAAGACTTGGTGGTATTGTAGAAGAAGTACTTGATTTCTCAAGAATACAGCAGGACAGAATGGTTCTCATAATGGATAAGGTAGATATACTTGCCGAGCTCGATGAATCGATTTATATGCAGAAGGAAAGAGCGGCAAAGGAAAACAAACATATCACCTATGAAGCGCCGGATATACTGCCTGTTGTCATCGGCGACAGAAACAGGCTCAGACAGGTGTTTATCAATATAATTGACAATGCGCTGAAATATTCTTCGGCAGATGGAGTCGTAAATATTACTGTAGAGCTTGTGGCGGATAACATTATTATTACCGTAGCTGACAACGGATGCGGAATATCTGCGCTCGATCTGCCGAAGGTAAAGCAGAAATTCTATAAAGCAAATCAGACTGTACGCGGTTCGGGTATCGGGCTTGCTGTTGCGGATGAAATAGTGCGTCTGCACCACGGAGAGCTTGATATTGACAGTACTGAGGGTGTAGGAACAACGGTATCTATCTCGATTCCTGTAGTTGTGGAACATGAGGAAGAAGATCAGGAAGAGCAGGAATGATATTCATAGCAATAAATTGTCCGGAAGGAGATAGGAATGAAAAAGGAAAAAACGAAGATAGTAACTTCTATCGGCGGTCAGGCGCTGATAGAAGGCATTATGATGAGAGGACCTAAAAAGTCCACAATAGCAACGAGAAAGTATGACGGAACGATCGAACTTCAGGAAATAAAACCGCTTGATTGGGCGAAGAAGCATAAGATACTAAGACTTCCGCTTGTGCGGGGTGTAGTAAATATGATTGATTCACTTGTGACCGGCGAAAAGGCGCTGATGATATCAGCAGATAAAGCAATGGAAGGAGAAGATGAGGAAGAAGAGATGTCTAAGGTGGATAAGTGGATAGACAAGCATTTCGGTGATAAAATAATAAGTATCATTATGGTATTGTCAACAGTGCTTGCGGTTGCATTCTGTATAGGAGTATTCTATTTTGTGCCGACCTGGCTGTTCCGTTTTACAGCTCAGTATGCAGTATTTCTGAATGAGCCGGTGTTAGGGCTGCAGATTTTCTGGCAGTCTGCATTTGAGGGTATTCTTAGGGTAATACTGTTTCTTGTTTATATGTGTTTATGCACGCTGAATAAGGATGTAAAAAGAGTATTTCAGTATCATGGCGCTGAGCATAAAACGATTTTTTGTTATGAACACGGCCTTGAGCTTAATGTAGAAAATGTAAAGAAGCAGATAAGATTCCATCCTCGCTGTGGAACAAGCTTTATGGTACTTATGCTTATCGTTGGTATTATTATAGGATTGTTTATACCCATAAATCATCCGATAATCAGACCTGTTGTGAAATTCTGTCTGCTGCCTGTTACGGTAGGGATAGGTTATGAGCTGATAAAGATATGCGGCAGGCATGATAATATTCTGACAAGAATTATTGCGGCTCCCGGTGTATGGATGCAGCATATAACCACGAAGGAACCCGATGATGATATGATCGAGGTTGCTATAGAGGCAATGAAGGACGTTATTCCCGAAAACGGAGAGGATATCATTAAAAAATGACATACGGAGAGATATTTAAAAATGCAGCGGAAATTCTTTCTGAAAGAGGCATTGAATCGCCTGAATATGATATACGCTGCATGATGCAGCGCTGTTTCGGGATAGGGAGGTCATCGTTTTTTCAGCTGAAAAACGAGATCGCTGATGAACAGCAAAAGGACGTTTTTTTTCTTTCTGTGAAGAAACGTGCGCAGGGATATCCGCTTCAATATATCCTTGGAAACTGGAGCTTTATGGATTGTGAGCTTTCCGTAGGAGAAGGCGTACTGATACCGAGGGATGACACAGAGGTATGTGTCAGGGAATGTATAACAATGATTGAAAATGCCGGGATAAAATCGCCAGTAATAATAGATCTTTGCAGCGGCAGCGGCGCAATAGCAATTTCCGTTGCTAAAAAGCTTCCCGGAGCGAATGTAACGGCGCTGGAGTTTTCAGAAAAAGCATTCGGATATCTTTGCAGAAATATTGAACTGAATAAGCTTGGTAATGTCAGTCCTGTGAACGGAGATATCTATGAATATTTCAAAAACTATGCAGACGGTTATTTTGATGTTATTATATCAAATCCTCCGTATATAAGAACAGATGAAATACCGACGCTTCAAAAAGAGGTTCTTTTCGAGCCGGAAATGGCATTAGACGGCGGAAGTGACGGACTTGATTTTTATAGGTGTATAGCTGATAAATGGCTGTCCAAGCTGAAAAAGGGCGGAATAATGTCGCTTGAGATAGGCGAAGATCAGGGGGAGTCTGTTCCTGATATATTCCGCTCAAAGGGATGCGGCAATATCACAGTTGTCAAGGATATACAGAATCTTGACAGGGCAGTCACACTATATTTGAATTAGGAATGAGGAATGAAGAATGAGGAATTGTCGTGTGATAAACTTGTTCCGGCGGCACACCGGATGTTTTGCCAATGCTTGAAATCAGCCGGAGATTATTGTATAATAATTGATATAACGATAATACGGCTGTTAAAACGAATCATATAAGGATCATGGGTGCAGGGAGGTTTCTCCCTGCCGTGGGTACGGGGCGAGCAGCTCCGGGCGGGGTTTGGGGGCACGGGTGTCCGGTGGACACCGCTGCGCAGCAGCAGCGCCGACCGAGCCGGCAGGCGAGACCCGGCAGCCCCAACATGCGGCAGCCACAACAGGCCGTATAGTGTAAAAAAATTGAAAGGGTAGATTAAAATGGCAGTAGATAAGCAAAAGGCGCTGGAAACAGCGCTTCATCAGATAGAAAAACAGTTCGGTAAGGGCGCAGTTATGCGTCTGGGACAAAATGCGGCAATGCAGGTGGATTCGATACCTACAGGTTCGCTTTCGCTGGATATGGCGCTTGGAATAGGCGGACTTCCGAAAGGAAGGATTGTTGAAATATACGGGCCTGAATCTTCGGGTAAAACTACTCTTGCATTGCACTGTATTGCGGAGGCTCAGAAAAAAGGCGGATATGCAGCGTTTATCGATGTTGAGCATGCGCTTGACCCGATATATGCAAAGGCTCTCGGCGTAGATATCGATGAATTGCTCGTTTCACAGCCTGATACAGGTGAGGATGCGCTTGAAATTGCTGAGGAACTTGTTCGTTCGGGCGCGATCGATATAATTGTAGTTGACTCCGTCGCAGCGCTTGCTCCAAAGGCGGAAATAGAAGGAGATATGGGCGCTTCTCATGTGGGACTTCAGGCAAGACTTATGTCACAAGCGCTGAGAAAGCTTGCAGGCTCTATTTCAAAGCTTAATTGCGTTGCAATCTTTATTAATCAGCTGCGTGAAAAGGTTGGAGTTATGTTCGGCAATCCGGAAACTACACCGGGCGGCCGCGCGTTGAAATTTTACGCTTCTGTAAGAATAGATATCAGAAAAATAGATACTCTTAAGGTAGGCAGTGATATCGTAGGTTCAAGGACAAGAGCAAAGGTAGTAAAGAATAAAATTGCTCCCCCGTTCCGCGAGGCTGAGTTTGATATAATGTACGGCAAGGGCATTTCGAGAATAGGCGAGCTTCTTGATATGGCTGTACAGCTTGATATAATTAAAAAGAGCGGAGCATGGTTCTCGTATCAGGAAAACCGTATCGGACAGGGACGTGATAACGCTAAGGAGTATCTGAAGAATAATCCGGATGTCGCTGAAAAAGTTGAAGCAGAGCTTATGTCAAATAAAGATAAGCTTACCTTTACACGCCAGACATCTAAAAAATCCAAGGGAAAAGCTGCTGCTGATACTTCTTCTGACGGAGAAAATGACCGTCCGGCAACAAAGCCGGCGGATGCGGGAAACTCCTTTGAAGAAACAGAAGTTTCCTCAAGAACATCCGGCAGTGATATAGATATAATGGTGGACTGATATGCTGATAACAGCAATAGAGGAAAGAAAAAAGGGAATGTCTGCCCTTTTTATAGACGGTGAATATGCGGTGAGTATAGACACCGTCACACTCGTTTCGTCAGGTAAAAAAACAGGCAGTGAAATAAGTGATGACGAATTGTATGAGCTTATTGAACAGTCAAAGATAAACCGCGCTAAGGAAAAGGCACTGTATCTTATTGAGTACAGACAAAGAAGCCGCAAGGAGATAGAGGAGAAGCTTGTTCCGCTTTATGGACAAACAGCAAGCGATGCCGCAATCGAACGTCTTGAACAGCTCGGTCTTATAGATGATGAGTCTTTTGCAAGAGAATATGCAAGACAGCTGCTGGAGAATAAAAAATTCGGCGTAAAAAGAGCAGCGTTTGAACTGATGAAAAAAGGTATAGACACTTATCTTATAGATGAGATACTTGAAGAGGTTGCGCCGGACCCGGTTGAACAGATAATAAAAGTAATAGAAAAAAAGTATATTCGCTGTATAGATGACGAAAAAGGAAGAAACCGTATGATAAACGGACTGCGTACGATGGGATACGGTTGGGATGATATAAAACAGGCTTTATATGAGCTTGGCGCGTATGAATAAGAAGTTTTTCTATTAAAAAAGAAGGGACGATACAAAATGGCTTATAAGGTAGGGATGATCACTCTCGGATGTGAAAAGAACAGAGTTGACGGAGAAATGATGCTCCATAGCCTGAAAGAAGCCGGATTTGAGCTTGTGCAGAATGTTGCCTACAGCGACGCTGCAATTGTGAATACATGCGGATTTATAGAGGACGCAAAGCAGGAAAGTATAGACGAAATACTTGAGCTTGTAAGATTAAAGAAAAATGGTGTTATAAAAGCAATAATCGTGACCGGATGTCTTGCTGAAAGATACCGGGAAGAGGTAATGAAGGAACTTTATGAGGTCGATGCGGTAGTCGGTATCGGGGGAAATACATCAATTGCCGATGTCGTTTCAAGGGCGCTGGAAAAGGAAAAAACACAGCTTTTCCCGGAAAAGGAAAACCTTCCGCTGTGCGGCAAAAGGATCCGCACAACACCGTTTTATTATACTTATCTTAAAATTGCCGAGGGCTGCGATAACCGCTGTACCTATTGCGCTATTCCGCTGATCAGAGGACATTACCGCAGCAGACCAATGGAGGATATACTTGAAGAAGCAAGAGAATTGAGCGAAAAAGGCGTAAAGGAATTTATACTGATCGCGCAGGATACATCACGATACGGAGAGGATCTCGGTGGAAAATCACTTTTTCCTGAACTTCTGAAAAAACTGTGCGCTATAGAAAAGCTTCAGTTTATCAGGATCCTGTATTGTTACCCCGAAAGAATAACCGATGAGCTTATTGACGTAATTGCAAATGAACCGAAGATACTGAAATACATTGATATTCCGATGCAGCACTGCAATGGACGGATACTTAAGCTTATGAATCGCAGGGGTGACAGAAAAACTCTTTCTGCGCTCGTTGCAAAGCTGAGAGAGAGAATACCGCGTATCACCGTCCGGACGACTCTGATGACGGGTTTTCCTTCTGAAACAGAGGAGGAATTTACCGAGCTGTCGGAATTCGTAGAAGAGATGAAATTTGACAGAATGGGCTGCTTTGCTTATTCTATCGAGGAGGATACGCCTGCCGCAAGGATGAAGGACCAGATCGATGAAGATACAAAGCGCAGACGACAGGAGATCATTATGGAGCAGCAGTCGCGTATAATGGCTGATAACACACGTAAATATATCGG
>CACYDC010000300.1 GCA_902773025.1 uncultured Ruminococcus sp. | reverse complement strand
GTATTCGCGATTCCGTTCGCTTTGGCCCGGTGCCCGGGCAGTCAATTCGCGATTCCGTTCGCTTCGGCCCGGTGCCCGGGCTGTCAATTCGCGATTCCGTTCGCTTTGGCCCGGTGCCCGGGCTGTCGTGTTCGCGATTCCGTTCGCTTCGGCCCGGTGCCCGGGCTGTCGTATTCGCGATTCCGTTCGCTTTGGCCCGGTGCCCGGGCAGTCAATTCGCGATTCCGTTCGCTTCGCTCACTGCGTGGTAAGCGTTATTAACTTGTTCCCGCGGTGCTGAGTGAAAAGCGTAATTACGTTACATTCACGTTATAATGTACAATATTTTAAAAATGGGTTTCTGTGACCTGTACCGTCATTACAGCAAAAACAACACTGCAAAAGTCAGCAAGCAAAGCTGCCGGAACCGTACAGCCTGTTTTCTTTACACCGGCCGCTCCGTAATATACGGCAATTGCATAAAATGTTGTTTCTGTCGAACCTGCCATTACTGATGCTATTTTCCCTACTGAACTGTCAGGACCGTACCTCTCAAGCAGTGATGACAATACAGCAAACGAACCGCTTCCGGAAACCGGTCTTATCAGTCCTAACGGTATTACCTCCGGCGGAATTCCCAGCCTGCTGCATACAGGTCCCAGATACGCAGATGTAAGCTCAAAAAAACCTGAACCGCTAAGCATATTTACAGCTATTATCAATCCCACAAGCGACGGCGCTACCGATATAAGCGAGCTTATTCCCTCTTTTGCTCCTTCACGGAAGCTTTCAAACAAATCCACCTTCTTTACCGCTCCCCAGATAACCGTCAACGCTATTATCAACGGTACAAAATATAACCCTATCTTATCCATGCTTTTTCCTCCGGACTGCCTCTGTCAGCTTAACTGCAATTATCCCGGCTGCAAGCGCTCCGACCGAACTTATCCATACATAGGGTATTATGTCGTAAGGCTGTCTGCTGCCGGCTGCCTGTCTTAGCGCCGCCGCTGTTGTCGGTATGAGCTGCACGGACGCTGTGTTTATAACTACAAACATTATCATCGAACTATTCGCCCTGTCACCCAGCCGGTTATGCCTTTGCATTTCCTTCATAGCTTTGATACCGAGCGGCGTGGCTGCATTTCCAAGCCCAAGTATATTCGCGGTTATATTTCCGCATACCGCCTGCATAGCCTTACTTTCGAGTCCATAATCAGGCATAAGATGCTTAAGCGCCGGCTTTAACAGCTTTGCAAGCGCAGTTGTTATACCGCTTTTTTCCGCTATACGCATAACTCCTGTCCATAAACACATTACTCCTGCCATTGATATAATAAGCTTCACTGCTTTATCAGCACCTTCCGTTACCGATAAAGCGAGTATTTCACTTTTTCCCGTAATCACCGAACATACAATGCTTAATATTATCATCGCTCCCCATATATATCCGAGCATATATATTCTCCTCCCGAATAATCAGTTTCATTGCTTTCATCTGTAATGGTAAATTCAGATAATTGACATGAATTAAATAAACTATACCGTTGAATCCGTATCCAGTTTAAATATGTATTTGAATCTCTGATAAAACGGATTTCACTCCTCATCACAAATCTTACAATAATGAAATTAAATATTGCAGTTTTTTAATATTTTTTTTGAAGCCTTGATAGAACTATTATATCCTCTATTTATATCAATGTAATTTTTTTAAAATTAATTTTTATTTCCGTCTTACAATTTTTGCATAATTCACTAAAATATGCCAAAAATGCAGTTTTTTCCTTTGACAAATTATGACAACTTACTCATTTTTTTCATCAAAATAACATAATATTTAATAAAAATAATTGTTTTTACAGAAATTTGTTCCTTTGGTATTGACAATGTTTTACAGTTTATAGTAATATTAGTAACAAAGGTACAGAGTGTAAATCCGGACACTCTGAATGATAGGGAGGTGCTTATTATGAGAGCTATCGGATGCGTAAGACAGATCGACAAATTGGGAAGACTGGTTTTGCCGGCGGACATCAGAAAGTCGCTGAATATTGTCAACGGCGTTGATTCAGTAGAGTTCTTTGTAGACAATGACAGCGTCATAATAAAAAAATATCGTCCTGCCTGTATTTTCTGTAAGTCAGATGAGAACATTACTGAGTTCAAAAGCCAGACAGTATGTGAGGCTTGCCTCACAGAACTCCGGAACGGCAAGTGATTTTTTACTGCAAAAAGCAAAATTACTCCGCATACCACTTCCACTAATGAAAACGGTTAATATCTGATCGATAGGGATAAGTTTACAGCTTATCCCTATTGATTTTCCGGGAGGTCAATATGAAACTTAAAGAACTATTTGATAATAATAAAACAGTACTTACGGACGGCGCAATGGGAACCTGGTTTTCTCAGCTGACAGGACTGTCAAGCTCGGAATGTGAAAAATATAATGTTATTGATCCCCATATCATTGAACGGATCCATAAAGAATATATTGGAGCGGGCGCAAAAATAATTCGTACCAATACATTCTCGGCTAATAGTATGCTTAATGGCATAGATAAGGTTAAATTGAAGGATATTATCGTAAACGGATATCGTATTGCAAAAAACTGCGCAAAGAATGATGCGGTTGTCTGCGCAGATGTCAGCGCGCTTTATTACTCTCCTGAGCTGATGCCTGACAGAGAAACAGAATACAAATATATTATAGGCTGTTTTCTTTCCGAGGGCGCAGAAACCTTTATCTTTGAAACACTGAGCAGTCTTGACGCAGTAATGCCCGCCATAGATCACATCGTTAATACTAAGCCCGATGCAGAAATCATTGTTTCATTTACACTTTTGCCTGACAGAAAGACTCGTTCGGGTCTGCCAATGGATCAGCTTCTCAGGGAAATTGATGCAAATAAGAATAAGCTTGCTGCTGTGGGGCTGAACTGCGGCACCGGCGCGGCTCAGCTATATAACAATGCTATCCCCTTTTTCTCTTATATTCAGGAGCGCACAGATTTATTCACGCTCGTGATGCCCAATGCCGGTTATCCTTCAATTATTAACGGAAGGACCGTGTTTAACAGCGCCCCGTCATATTTTGCGCAGCAGACTGCGAGATTTATTTCTCACGGTATCTCGGCTGTCGGAGGCTGCTGCGGTACTACGCCGGAATACATCAGATTGCTCGGAGAATATCTGAAAAAAGATCCCGATATTGAAATTAACACTGTGAAATATATTCCGGTACAAAAAAAACGATCGGCATTTTCCTCAAAGCTTGCAGGAAATGATTTTATTCTTGCCGCAGAGCTTGATCCGCCGAACAATTCTGATTTCACCAAACTGATAAATAGCGCAAGAATTCTTAAGGACAGCGGAATTGATATTATTACTGTGTCAGATTCACCTTTAGGACACGCTAAAGCTGATCCGGTTATCTGTTCTGCAAGGATAATGCGCGAAACAGGTGTTGAAACCCTGCCTCACATATGCTGCCGTGACAGAAATATCAACGCAATGAGATCCATTCTTTTAGGCGCTCATAGTGAAGGTATCAGGGCGGTTCTTGCTGTAACAGGAGATCATATCGCCGAATCTGACAGAGGTATTGTCAAACCGGTGTTCAACCTTGATTCCACTAAGCTTATGTCCCTTATTAGTGATATGAACGCTGATGTTTTTTCGGAGGATCCTGTTGTTATAGGCGGAGCGTTTGATCCATGCGCTGTAAACAGTGAATTTCCGTTGAAAAGGCTTGATAAAAAAATATCGTGCGGTGCAAAATTCATTCTGACACAGCCTGTGTTTTCTGACAAAGCTATAGAACAGCTTAAAAAAGCCAAAGAAAAAAATATCAAGGTTTTAGCAGGTATCATGCCGATGGTAAGCTACAGAAATGCCTGTTTCATGAAAAACGAAGTTCCCGGGATGGTTATTCCGGATGAGCTTATTGAGAGGTTTTCTCCTGATATGACAAGGGAACAGTCACAGCTTGTCGGTATAGAGATCGCCGCTGAGCTTGCTAAAAAAGCTATGCCGTTTATTGATGGCATTTACTTTATCACTCCGTTTAATCGCGCTGACGTGATCAGACAGGTCATACGTATGCTTGACCTTTGACCGCAACTGACGTGCAAACGCTGTTAATTAATGCTTTCGTTCGCTCATGAAAATCAACTTTCTTCTTCAGAATATTGGAACTCTGTCCCAAACCCTGCCGGAGGAAACCCTTTTTTGAAAAAAAGGGTTTCCTCCGGACCCCTTTACAAAAAAACTTGTGTTTATTCTATTAAAAAGGTACAATTTTTTGAAAATTGATTTCCGTGCCGTTCGCTGCGCTCAGTGTGTGGCTGGAGTGTTTTTGCCGCTCAAGCGGTTTTAGATTTTTAACTTGACTTTTTTATGTTTCGTTACAACACTAATCAAAATCTTACATTCACGAATCAAGAAATTCTTATCTCTTGATAAACTTCAAAATTTTTGCCGCCGCGGCTTTATCATCATACGATAAACCGGGCGGCTTTACTTATACTGTTTTTACTGAGAACACTGTTTCAGCGTTTGTTTTTATTACATTTATCAAATTCAGGATTGAATGAGTAAAAATTCCTGCTGTCAAGCTTATCCGTGACTATTCGCAGAGCCTCACCGAAGCGCTGAAAATGGACTATTTCCCTCTCTCGCAAAAATCGTATCGGATCAAGTACATCAGGGTCATCACAAAAACGCAGAATGTTGTCATAAGTCACTCGTGCTTTTTGTTCCGCAGCTAAATCTTCGTGTATATCAGCTATAATATCGCCCTTCACCTGCATAGATGATGCACTGTAAGGAACCCCTGATGCTGCTGACGGATATATTCCTGCCGTGTGATCTACAAAATATTGATCCAGTCCTGCTGCCTTTATTTCTTCCATCGTCATGTTCTTTGTAAGCTGATACACTATTGTACCAACCATTTCCAAGTGACCAAGTTCTTCCGTGCCGATATCTGTAAGAATCGCTTTAACCTCCGGATAAGGCACACTGTAGCGCTGGCTGAGGTAACGCAGTGATGCGCC
>CACYDC010000299.1 GCA_902773025.1 uncultured Ruminococcus sp. | reverse complement strand
GAAAACTGAAACGACTCACCGCACACCGGACAAGTTGCAAAGTCACTGAAAACCGTTGTCATATCACTGAGTTCCTTTCTTTTTCATACATTCTACCACGGAAACGGTACTATCCCTTCCACCGGGCCACCAAGAGCCGCAGGGTCTTGATGATTGTTCTTGCTTACTATATTACTTATCATGATTGCGATGATGCTGCCTCGCAGGACTACTCATTGATAGGAAAATTTTAACGCAAAGCAACCTTGCTACCTAAAGTTTAAGCGTGACCAGCTATATCATCCATAATAATATTGTTACTATTTATCGGCTACATGCAGTAGTACTACCAGCTCATTTCGTTAACGTTTTCTAATATTAATCTCTGGGCTTCTGGTAAATATAATGTCACGTAATATACACCTCTAGTTGAAGACAATCTTTCATCTAACATGATGCCTGCCTCTTCACCCTTCACTGTCGGTCTACGTAGTTTTCCTTCCTTATACTCTTCTTCTACAATATAGCCTTGATCAATGAGCCATTGCAGTATTGTTTTATATGATAGCTTCTTTACTTTGGTATTATCAGCTACACTATTCAAGTTTCTGGCAATATCTGTAATCGGCAATGGCTTCCTTGAGATTTTTACCTTTTGCATTTCTTCTGGGCTCAGATGAAATGCGCTTCGCTTCAGAGCCGCTTTTTTCGCCGGCGATGATGTTCCGAATTCATTTGTTTTACCAGTATCACAGTCCGGATGCTTCTCAATAAAATCTCTTATGGTATCAATAAACCTGTCTCCAAACCGTGCTACTTTTTTGTGACCGAATCCATAAACACGTGATAACTCCTCAATCGTAACCGGCTTTTTTAAGCATAAGTCAATCATTGTATTATGGGTAGCAACTACGAATTCAGCTGAATGGAGTTCTTTGGCGAGATCTTCACGTAAAGTTCTTAATATACCATATAATGCCATTTCTTCTTTAGAAAGCACATCTGATGGTTTTATATAATCTGTTATATTGTCAAGTTCTTTGTTTGGAGCTTGTGCATCTTTCAGACTATCAACTCTTTTCTTTGTGTCTAAATCTATATCCTTTTTCCGCTGTTGAGTAATCCTCTGCTGTTCAGGTCTAAGTTCTTCCGGATTTAATCGATCTCCCTTTCTAAGATAAATGTTCGGAAGTACACAAAGAACTTCTTGCTCCTCATTCTTGCCTTTCCAATATACTAAGAATCGAATCTCTGATTTATATATATTAAAACCTCTTTTTCGCAAACTGTTGATGGTCTCCATGCTTCCTTTTGAAAGCTTAAGTACTGTCTTTCTGCCATTGTCAATATCTGCGAGCATATCTCCGTTTTTCTCAATCAAAAGCTGCCCACAATACAAGTCATAAGAATCTCTATTAAGATACTTGAAATAACCCAGATTAACCCCTTTATGGGTAAGCTGCAGCAGCGCTTCCTCTGACTCCGGATACTTGTTCCTATCAATGCGCTTTATAAACCCCGAGGCAAAACAGTTGTCAAAAATATTTGTATTGCAATTGATGTATAATGCCTTCCGAGCTCTAGTTATTCCCACATATATTACATGTCTGGCTGAATCATCCTTAACTCTGTAATTATTCAGCATCATGTATACAGTATCAAACTCTCGACCTTTAGTCTTATGTATAGTTGAAACCAGAATCGTATCTTCGGATTCTGCGGTTAAGTCTTCAAGTTTTGATTCTCTTAAGTATTCAATGAAATCAGAATAATATTTTTCTTTATTTATTACATCAAATGCGGAAAGCAATCTGATACACTCAGGCAAGCAGCTACTGCGTTTAAATCTCTGTCCAAATGCTTTGAGAGTATTGTCCCAGACATCCTTCGGAATAACCGGTTGCGTTTGAGGATCTCCCAGCATTTCAATAAAACATCTGAGCTCGTAAAGATTTGACAAATCAAAGCCATCGTTCGACTGTATCAACCTTGCTTTAATACCGCTTTTGTTGAGAACTCCAGTCATGAGCAATGCCTCATCATTGGTAGCAGTCATGACACAACATGTCCCGCCTTTATATGTTTTCTTTATAAGATCCAATGTTGGAACAACAAGATTGCTGGTCGAATACTTTGTTAGTCCTACAAACCCATGATTACTGCTTATCGAGACAATGGGATCCCTCTTCATCCTCGTTTCAATTGTCGAAGCATATTCATTAGCCAATGCTACAATACGTCTGTCACTGCGATAGTTCTCCAGCATCTCATACTGCACAGCATCATACTCGGTTATCAATGATCTGAGGTGCTTTGAATTTGAATCTCTGAATTCATATATATTTTGATCATCATCTCCAACTGCTATAACCCTCATATCTTCATTGAATTCCATCAAGGCTTCAACCAGCGCGAATTCATGGCGGTTCATATCTTGAGCCTCATCCAGCACAAGAACTGTTTTTGTTATTTTGCCTGCATCAACTTCACCATTTTTGATCATTGCAGTAGCTCTGGGAACAACATATTCAGATTCAGTTATATTCCCAATTTGCCCCAAGAGGTTAAAGCAATATGAGTGAAATGTCTTTATTTCCACATAGAAAGCGGCGTCCCCTATCAGACCGATTAATCTCTGTTTGAATTCTGTAGCAGCTGCTCTTGAGAAAGTAAGCATCAGAAGCTGCTCACTTTTTACATCTTCCAGAAGAAGTAAAGATGCCAGTTTGTGTACCAGAACCTTAGTCTTTCCGCTTCCCGGACCAGCTGCGACGACAATATGCTGCGACTTGTCATCATCAATTATCCTTCGTTGCGAAGAGGAAAGTGACTCAAACAATTTGTTGTATCTTTCAGGGGTTATCGATCTTTTGATTTCCTTTGACCGCTCGCCCTT